>NZ_MOMO01000104.1:0-13398 GCF_009933855.1 Pseudomonas sp. SG-MS2
CCCGCCACAACCCACGCATCTGGGTCGTATACCCGGCACTCATCAACTCCCGCCGCATGGCCCAATCCGCCGCCGCCGGCACCGCCGCGCTGCGCAGGGTGCCTCGGCCCCAACGCGCGTTGACGCCATCGATCACGCCCATTACCCGCTCTGCCTGAGCGGTCTGTGACGGCGCGAACAGGTCGCCGGTGACCTCCCCGCGTTGGCAAAGCTCCAGCAGCAAAACCTCCGCCTTGCTGTAGCGAAACCCTGGGCGATACACGCGCTCCAGCGCCTCCAGCGCCATGCGCGTGAGCAAGCGCACGTCATCGGTGGGGTATGGCAGTTGCACCACTACGCCATTGGCATAGCGGGCTTCGTCGGGGTTGAACATGCCGGTGCGGATGCTCACCCGCATCCTGCACGCCAGCGAGCGTTGCTGGCGCAGCTTCTCGCTGGCGCGCATCACGTAAGTGGCCACGGCCTCCTTGATCGGCGCCAGCTCGGTCAGGCGCGTGCCGAACATCCGGCTGCAGCAGATTTCCTGGCGCGGCGGGTCGACGTCCTGCAGTTGCAGGCAAGGCGTACCGGCCAGTTCGCGGGCGGTCTTTTCCACCACCACGCTGAAGGTCTTGCGCAAAAGCCCGGGGTCGGCGCGGGACAGGTCCCAGGCCGTGCGGATGCCCATGCCCTGCAGGTGCGCTGTGAGGCGTTTGCCGATGCCCCACACCTGGGACACGTCGCACCTCTTGAGCACCCGCTCACACCGTAGCGGGTCGCGCAGGTCGACCACCCCGCCGCTCTGCACAGCCCAGCGCTTGGCCGCATGGTTGGCCAGCTTGGCCAGGGTTTTGGTACCGGCGATGCCGACCCCCACGGGGATGCCGGTGTACTTGAGCACTCGCTCGCGAATGCGGCGGCCCAGGTAGTCGAGATCGCCCGGCACACCTGCCAGGTCGGCGAAGGCTTCGTCGATGGAATACACCTCCACTGCCGGGACCATACCCTCGATCACCGTCATTACCCGCTGGCTCATGTCGCCGTACAGCGCGTAGTTGGACGAAAACGCCACCACCCCGTGCTGACGCAGCAGGTCCTTGACCTGGTAAAACGGCTGGCCCATCTTCACCAACGCCTTGGCCTCGGCACTGCGGGCGATGATGCAGCCGTCGTTGTTGCTCAACACGACGATGGGCGTGCGCAGCAAGTCGGGGCGGAACACGCGCTCGCAACTGGCATAGAAACTGTTGCAGTCGATCAGGGCGAAAACGGGAGCAGGCTTCATCGGGGCTATTTCACATCGTGGCTGCGGACACTGAAGGTCACTACGCCCCAAATCGTCAGTTCGTCACCCTCCAGAATGTATCGTGGCGCAAACCGCGGGTTTTCCGAGCGCAGCGCCACCTGGCTGCCGACACGGTGCAGCCGTTTGCACAGCGGCTCGCCATTGACCGCAGCAATGACGATATGGCCATGGCGCGCCTCGATCGAACGGTCGACCAGCACCAGGTCACCGTCGAAGATGCCGGCGCCCTGCATGCTGTCGCCGTCTATCCTCACCAGATACATGTGCGGCGCACGCAAATTGAACAACTCGTCCAGCGAGATGGGTTGCTCCATGTGATCGGCAGCCGGCGACGGGAAACCCGCTGGCACACGAAACAGATAACGCGCCAGCACGGTGCTGGCGCAGGTGACCGGACCCAAAATGGACGTCATGTGACAGCCTTGAAGTCAAACTGTATGTATATACAGTAAACGCTGTAGTGGGTGGCAGGTCAAATTCGGCATAAGACATTTCGACAAATGGGGGTACACGCCATGTGCGGACGCTTCGCCCAGTATCAGGGGCTGGCCGATTACCTGCGTGAGCTGAACGCCGAGCAGGACGTGATCAGCGGTTACGACAACGTGCCCATTGGCCGTTACAACGTGGCCCCTGGCAGCCGCGTGTTGGTGTTGCACAACGCCGCCAATGGCCTGCGCATCGACCCCTGCCATTGGGGTTGGGCACCGTTCTGGGCCAAGGGCCCGAGGCCCGCGCCGATCAACGCACGGGTGGAAACCGTGACCACGGGCAAGTTCTTCAAGGCACTCTGGCCTCAAGGGCGAGCCCTGGTCATGGCAGACGGCTGGTACGAATGGGTGAGCGACCCGCACGACCCCAGGCGCAAGCAACCCTACTTCATCCGCCTGAAAAGCCAGGCACCGATGTTCATGGCCGCGCTGGCTCAGGTACGTTCTGGGCTGGAGCCGAACGAAGGGGATGGGTTCGTGATCATTACCGCAGCGAGTGATGCAGGAATGGTCGATATCCATGACCGTCGGCCACTGGTACTGGGGCCGGCGGATGCGCGGGCGTGGATCGACCTGGAAGTGCCTGCCGATCAGGCCGAGCGGTTGGCACGGGAGCGGTGCCTGCCGGTAGAAGCCTTTGAATGGTTTGCGGTGGGCGAGGCCGTGGGGAATGTCCGTAATGAAGGCGCGCAGTTGATCGTGATGCAGCCCTGAACAGGGTACAGGCCTCCTAGACCTGCAACGCTACCTCCGGCTTTTGCTCCAGCAGCGACCAACCACCCTGCCCGTCCACTTCCAGCCGGTGGGTATGGAACCCGGCCAACGTGCTGCGATGGCCGACACTCACCAGCAAGGTTTGCGGCATTTCATTGCGCAGCAGCGAATACAACGCATGCTCCAAGCCTTCATCCATCGCCGAGGTGGACTCGTCGAGGAACACCACCTGCGGCCGGTTGAACAGCACCCGGGCAAACGCCAGCCGCTGCTGCTCACCGACCGAGAGGATATGCGACCAGTCGCAACTGACCGCCAGCCGCTCAGCCAGGTGGGCCAGGTTGACCTGGCGCAGCGCCTGCTGCATGCGCGCCTCGTCCTCTGGCTTGCTGTCAGCCGGGTAGGCGATGGCGGTTCGCAGGTCCCCCAGGGGCAGGTACGGGCGCTGCGAGAGGAACAGCGCCTCGGTGCCGGTGGGCCGCCTGACCTCACCCTCGGCGTAAGGCCACAGCCCTGCCAGGGCGCGCAACAAGGTGGTCTTGCCACTGCCCGACGGGCCCTTGATCAGCAGCGCCTGGCCGGCCTGCAGGCGCAAGTCGAGGTCGGCGATCAACGCGTGGCCGTCGGGGCGCATCACCTGCAAACCCGAGATATCCAGGGCCTGCGCCTGTTCCTGGGTGCTGACCCGCGGCAAGGTGCTGGCCTGCTGGTTGGCATCGAGAAACCCGGTCAGACGGTCGAGCGTGGCGCGGTACTGGGCAAAGGTGTCGTAGGACTCACGGAAGAACGACAACGCATCCTGCACCTGGCCAAACGCTTGGGAGGTCTGCATGACATCGCCCAGCTTGATCGCGCCACTGAAGAAGCGCGGCGCCTGGAGGATGAACGGGAACACCACCGCAACCTGGCTGACGCCCAGGTTGAAACCGCTGAACTTCAGGTTGCGGAACACCAGTGCCCAGACATTGACGATCAATGCCCCGAAGCGGCCCAGCAAGGTCCCCCGCTCCACTTGCGCGCCCTGGTAGAACGCGATGTTCTCAGCGTTTTCACGCAGGCGCATCAGCGCATAACGGAAGTTGGCGGTGAGTTTTTCGTTGAGGAAGTTCAGGCGGATCAACGGCTGCCCGAGGCGGAAGGCGATCCAGGTGGCGATCAGCACATACACATACACGGCAAACACCATGGCCCGGGGGATTTCCACACCTGCTACCGCCAGCGGCGCCGACAGCCCCCAAAGGATGGCGGTGAACGCCACCAGCGACACCAGCGCGCTGACCGCGCCCAGCGCCAGGGTTACCGAGTTGGTGACGAAGGCGTTGACGTCCAGTTCGATACGCTGGTCGGGGTTGTCTACAGGCTCGGCGAGGAACTGGCCGCGGTAATAGGCGTCACCGTGGAGCCAGTCGTTGGTCAGGCGCTCGGTCAGCCAGACCCGCCAGCGGATGCTGAAGGCCTCGGTCACGTAGAAGGTGAACAGCGAACGCAGCACATGAAGGGTGGCCAATACCGCGAACACGCCCAGCAAGTACCAGAAGGCGGTTTGGTCGAGGGCCTGCAGGGCGCTGTAGAAGCCGTTGTACCAGAACGAGAACAGCACGTTCATGCGTACCGAAAACAGGGTCAGCACCAGCAGTGCGGCAAACACCAGCAGCGGTCGCCAGCTGCGCCTGAAGGAGAAATAGGGCCCGGCAAGCTGCCAGAACTGGCTACCCCAGCGCGTGTAGCGCACAGCCAGCGCAGCGGCGGCAGTGAAGCCGATCAGGGTGATGAACGAAGCGATTGCAAGCCAGCTCAGGCTCTCTTGCAGGGCCTGGTGCCAGTTCATGTCCATGGTGGGTATCCGTGACGAGTGTTTACGCGAGCGTAGCATTGCGCCGGCTTTGGTCAGGCATTCATGACGGACATTTCATTTTGTCGGCACCGCCCCTATCGCCGGCAAGCCGGCCCCACAGGAATTGCACTCGATTCGAGGGCAGTCCAGGAGTCCCACCGCTTGCTGGCGACGGGGGCAGCGCAGACAAACGCTAAGCCAAGGCCTCCACCACCTTGGGGTCCAAACCCTCCCCTGCATGGGCCTGGGCCCATTCCCCCAACTGCCTGCGCATCGCCGGGGTCCAGAAGTTCTGCAAATGCTGCTGCACCCCTTTCACCGCCAACGCATGATCAGGCTCGCTGTCGAAGTAATGGGCAATCTGGTTGGCCATCTTGACCAGGTTTTCGATGCTCATCGGCGTACCTCGGCCTGCTCGGGCTTGTCGGCCGTGCGGCGCTCCTTGAGCAGGCGCCGCTGTTCATCGCTGAAGTCCTGGTAGCGCTTTTGCCACTGCGACGGGTGGAACACCTTGACCACCTCCACCGCCGTGACCTTGTACTCCGGGCAGTTGGTGGCCCAGTCGGAATTGTCGGTAGTGATCACGTTGGCGCCAGACTCGGGGAAGTGGAAGGTGGTGTACACCACCCCCGGCGCCACGCGCTCACTCACCTTGGCACGCAGGACCGTCTGCCCGGCGCGGCTGCCGATGCCGACCCAGTCGCCGTCATGGATGCCGCGGCTTTCGGCGTCGGTGGGGTGCAGCTCCAGGCAGTCGGCAGCATGCCAGGCGACGTTCGCGGTGCGCCGGGTCTGGGCACCGACGTTGTACTGGCTGAGAATGCGCCCGGTGGTCAGCAGCAGTGGGTAGCGGCTGTTGACCTTCTCGTCGGTGGGCACATAGCCGGTGAGCATGAAGCGCCCTTTGCCCCGCACGAACTGATCGATGTGCATGGTCGGCGTGCCGTCGGGCGCTGCGTCGTTGCACGGCCACTGCAGGCTGCCATGGCGGTCGAGTTCGGCGTAGCTGACGCGGTGAAAGGTTGGTGTCAGGCGGGCGATTTCGTCCATGATCTCGGACGGGTGGCGGTAGCTCATCGGGTAGCCCAGGGCATTGGCCAAGGCCACGGTGGCCTCCCAGTCAGCCTTGCCGGCCAGCGGCTGCATCACCTTGCGTACCCGCGAAATACGGCGCTCGGCGTTGGTGAAGGTGCCGTCCTTTTCCAGGAACGAGCTACCCGGCAAGAACACATGGGCGAACTTGGCCGTCTCGTTGAGGAAGATGTCCTGCACCACCACGCATTCCATGGCCCGCAGCGCGGCAGTGACGTGCTGGGTGTTGGGGTCGCTCTGGGCGATGTCCTCACCCTGGCAGTACAGCGCCTTGAAGCTGCCGTCCAGCGCCGCTTCGAACATGTTGGGGATGCGCAGGCCCGGGTCGGGCTGCAGAGTCACACCCCAGGCCTGCTCGAACTCGGCACGCACGGTCTCGTTGGAGATATGCCGGTAGCCTGGCAACTCATGCGGGAACGACCCCATGTCGCACGAGCCCTGCACGTTGTTCTGCCCACGCAGGGGGTTTACCCCTACCCCTTCGCGGCCAATATTGCCGGTGGCCATGGCCAGGTTGGCGATGCCCATCACCGCCGTGCTGCCCTGGCTGTGTTCAGTCACGCCCAAACCGTAGTAGATCGCCGCGTTGCCGCCTGTGGCATACAGGCGGGCGGCGGCGCGGATCTGCTCGGCGGGCACGCCGCACACGGGGCCCTGCACTTCAGGGGCGTTTTGCGCGAGGCTGACGAAGTCGCGCCAGCGGGCGAAGGCCTCGCTCTCGCAGCGCTCGTCAATGAAGCGCTGGGCCAGCAGCCCCTCGCTAACGATCACATGGGCCAAGGCGTTGAGCATGGCCACGTTGGTGCCAGGGCGCAGTTGCAAGTGCAGCTCGGCACGGGCGTGGGGCGAATCCACCAGGTCGATGCGCCGCGGGTCGATGACGATCAGCCGCGCCCCTTGGCGCAGGCGGCGTTTGAGCTGCGAGCCGAACACCGGGTGGGCATCGGTAGGGTTGGCACCGATCACCAGGATCACGTCGGCCTGCATCACCGAATCGAAACTCTGGGTACCCGCCGACTCGCCGAGGGTCTGTTTGAGGCCATAGCCGGTGGGCGAATGGCAAACCCGCGCGCAGGTGTCGACGTTATTGTTGCCAAACGCCGTGCGCACCAACTTTTGCACCAGGTAGGCTTCTTCGTTGGTGCAACGGCTGGAGGTGATGCCACCGATGGAGTCGCGCCCGTACTTGAGCTGGATGCGCCGGAACTCGCTGGCCGCGTAGGTGACGGCCTCGTCCCAGCTGACTTCCTGCCACGGGTCATCCACATGCTTACGGATCATCGGTCTGGTGATGCGATCAGGGTGGGTGGCATAGCCCCAGGCGAAGCGGCCCTTGACGCAGGCATGGCCGTGGTTGGCGCCGCCGTTCTTGTCCGGGACCATGCGTACCAACTGGTCACCCTTCATTTCCGCACGGAACGAGCAGCCCACGCCGCAGTAGGCGCAGGTGGTGATCACCGCTCGTTCCGGCTGGCCGCTCTGCACCAGGCTTTTTTCGGTCAGGGTAGCCGTAGGGCAGGCCTGCACGCAGGCGCCGCACGACACGCATTCGGAGGTGAGGAAGTTGTCACCACCGGCTGCCGCCACCCGCGACTCGAAGCCGCGCCCGGTGATGGTCAGGGCGAAGGTGCCCTGGATGTCCTCACAGGCACGCACGCAGCGGCTGCAGACGATGCACTTGCTGGGCTCGTAATCGAAGTACGGGTTGGACACGTCCTTCTGCTCAGCCAGGTGATTGGCGCCGTCGTAGCCGTAGCGCACCTCGCGCAGGCCGACCTGGCCGGCGACCGTCTGCAGTTCGCAGTTGCCATTGGCCGAGCAGGTCAGGCAGTCGAGCGGGTGGTCGGAAATGTACAGCTCCATGACATTGCGACGCAGGTCGGCCAGGCGTGGCGTCTGCGTGCGCACCACCATGCCTTCGCTGACAGGCGTGGTGCAGGACGCCGGGTATCCGCGCATGCCGTCGATTTCGACCATGCACATGCGGCAGGAGCCAAAGGCCTCCAGGCTGTCGGTGGCGCACAGCTTGGGGATGCTGGTACCCAGCAGGGCGGCGGCGCGCATCACTGAGGTGCCCGCCGGCACGCTCACGCTGCGCCCGTCGATGTTCAGGCTGATCTGCACATCGCCGTAGCGTTCAGGGGTGCCCAGATCGGTCTCGGGGTCGAAGTAATTGATCACTGCGCGGCCTCCGTGGTGGTCAGCCCGAAATCGGCCGGGAAGTACTTCAGGGCGCTGGCCACCGGGTAGGCGGTCATGCCGCCCATGGCGCATAGCGAGCCGTATTGCATCGTGTCGCACAGGTCGCGCAGCAGCAGGGCCTGGTCATGGCGCTCGGTGAGGTCGCTGCTGGCGATCAAGCGGTCGACCACCTCCATGCCGCGGATAGAACCGATGCGGCAAGGCGTGCACTTGCCGCAGGACTCTTCGGCGCAGAACTGCAGGGCGAAACGCGCCATGCTGGCCATGTTCAGGGTGTCGTCAGCCACCACCACGCCGCCGTGGCCCAGCATCGCGCCCATGGCAGCGAAGGCCTCGTAGTCCAGTGGCGTGTCGAAGTGACTGGGCGGCACCCAGGCACCCAGCGGGCCACCGACCTGGGCAGCCTTGAGCGGACGGCCGCTGGCGGTGCCGCCCCCGTAGCCTTCCACCAGCTCGCGCAGGGTCAGGCCGAAGGCACGTTCTACCAGGCCGCCATGGCGGATGTTGCCGGCCAGCTGAAATGGCATGGTGCCCAGCGAACGGCCCATGCCGAAGTCGCGGTAGAACGCTGCGCCCTTGGCCAGGATGGTCGGCACCGAGGCCAGCGTGAGCACGTTGTGCACCAGCGTCGGCAGGCCGAACAGGCCCTGCAGGGCCGGTAGCGGCGGCTTGGCACGGACGATGCCGCGCTTGCCCTCGATGGATTCGAGCAGCGCGGTTTCCTCACCGCAGATATAAGCACCCGCACCCACGCGTACTTCCAGGTCGAAGGCCTGACCGCTACCGACCACGTCGAAACCCAGATAACCGGCGTCGCGGGCGATGACGACGGCCTCATCGAGCACGCGGATGGCGTCGGGGTACTCCGAGCGCACGTAGATATAGCCCTTGTCGGCACCCACCGCGAGGCCGGCGATGATCATGCCTTCGATCAGCAAGAAGGGGTCCCCTTCCATCAGCATGCGGTCGGCGAAGGTACCCGAATCGCCTTCGTCGGCGTTGCACACCACATACTTCTGCCCTGCCCCGGCGTCACGCACGGTGCGCCATTTGATACCTGCCGGGAACGCTGCGCCGCCGCGGCCGCGCAGGCCGGAATCGAGCACGGCGGCGACCACTTCGGCGCCGCCCAGCGCAACGGCTTGCGCAAGGCCGGCAAAGCCGCCGTGGGCGCGGTAGTCCTCCAGCGACAATGGCCGGGTGATACCGGCGCGGGCGAACAGCAGACGTTGCTGGGTCTTGAGGTAAGGGAGCGCTTCCACCGGCCCGAGCGCCAATGGATGGCTGCCGGGTTCTGCCGCCAATGCATCGAGCAGCGCAGGCACATCCTCAGGGGTGACCGGGCCGAAGCCTTGCCGCCCTCCAGCGCGCTCGCACTCTACCAGTGGTTCGAGCCAATACAGGCCACGCGAACTGGTGCGCTGGATGTCCAGCGCCAACTGGCGCTGCTCGGCCTCGCGCTGCAACGCCTCGACAACCTGATCTGCGCCCACGGCGCGGGCCACCGAGTCGCAGGGGATGAACAGCTTCAGCATGCTGTGTCCTCCAGGCAACCGTTGACCAGCGAGCGCAGGCGCTCAGGGGTCAGGCGCGCATGCACCTGGCCATCGAGCTCAAGTGCCGGCGAGCAGGCGCACGCGCCCAGACAGTACACCGGGCGCAGGCTGATGGCGCCATCGGCGCTGGTGCCATGGTCGTCCAGTGCCAACTGTTCGCGCAGCTGCGCGGCCAGGGCTTCACTGCCACGGCTCTGGCACGACTCGGCGCGGCACAGGCGCAGGGTATGGCGGGCCGGCGGCGCGGTGCGGAAATCGTGGTAGAAGCTGATTACCCCGCGCACCTCGGCCAGGCTGAGGTTGAGGGCATGGGCAATGTCAGCGACGGCGGCATCGGGGATGAAACCAATGCTTTCCTGCACGGCATGCAGGATCGGCAAGAGCGCGCCGGGGGTGTCCTGGTGGCGACTCAGGATACTGTGGATCACGGGCAGGTGGGGCAATTGATCAGGCATACAGCGGACCTCGGCATCACGGCCCCCGCCTGTTGTTGTAGTGGGCAGGTGACCGGCGTGTTCTGCTGCGGCACACCGCCCACGTCACGGTCGCGTGGTTGTCGGTGGCCTCCTTGCCGGTGGCCGTGCGTCTGCGCGCACTGGGCTCAGGGGCATTCCACAAGCATGGCACTTGTGGCGCCGAAGGGATGCACGCGAACGACCAGGCGCATCCTGAAACCGACCAGAGGGCCGGTCAGCCCAATACCACATGCGGCAAGAAGCGCGAGCTGTCCTTGGTGATCAGCGAATCATCTTCACGAATGCCAAGCCCCGAGGCCTTGTCGCCAATCACCCACGAACCAATCAGCGTGTAACTGTCAGCGAACTTCGGCAAAGGTGCAAAAGCCTGCAGAATATAGGGCGCATCGTCATAAGGCCCGTCTTCAAAAACCCGCCGGCCATCCTCGGTGCGGATATCCACGTTGGCGCCCTCACGGGAGAAGTACGGCTTGCGCACCCAGCCTTTGGGCACCGGGGCCTGCGGGTTGTCGTCGACGAAGGCCGGCAGCAGGTTCGGATGCCCCTCGAACCACTCCCACAACAACGGCAGGATGCCTTTGTTGGAGATCAGTGCCTTCCACGGCGGCTCGACGAACTGCGTGTCGCAGCCGGTGATCGCCTGGCCGAAGTCCTCCCGGAAGATATGCTCCCAGGCATGCAGCTTGAACAGGCGCTGGATGGGCTGGCCCTGCAGGTCGACGAACCGGCCGTTGTCGTGCAGGCCGATGTCTTCCAGGTCGATATGCCGTGTGCGAACACCCGCATGCTCGGCCATCCTGCGCAGGAAATCCGTGGTGCCACGGTCTTCCAGCGAGCCTGAGATGGTCGAAAAATAGAACGCGCCCTGCCCCGGCATAGCGGCAAACGCCTGCACCAGGTCTTCAGCCAGGGTATTGAACTGGCTGGCGTGTGCAGGCAGCAGCCCACGCGCTATCTGCTCCTCCAGCCAGATCAGCTGGAAAGCGGCCGCCTCGTAAAGTGAGGTTGGCGTATCGTAATTGGCTTCGATGAGTTTCGCCGGGCCATTGCCGTCGTAACTGAAGTCGAAGCGCCCGTACAGGTGGGGCTGTGCCTGCTTCCAAGACCTGCGCACCAGGTCGAAGAAGGCCGGCGGGATGGCCAGGCGGGCCATCAGCGCTTCGCTGTCGACAATGCGCCCGACCGCCTCCAGGCACATGGCGTGCAGCGCTTCGGTCGGAGCTTGCAGGTCGCGCACCACCTGGGCTTCGCTGAATTGGTAGTAACCGCGCTCGTCCCAGTAACGCTCGCCATCGATGGTGTGGAAGGCGAACCCCTCACGCTCGGCAGTCGCGCGCCAGTCGGGGCGCTCTGCCAGCTCGACCTTGCGCATGCTCACCCCCCGAAAAAGCTGCCGGACTTGCCACCCCAGCCGCTACGGGCTGTGGCCTGGCTGCCAAAACCACCACGGGTGATCGATGCCGACGAGGCTGGATGAGATTCCTTGCGGCTCCATCTGCCGCCACCGCCGCCACCGCCGGACGAACCTCCACTGCTGTTTTGTTCATCCTCCCTGGCTCGCTGGATTCCACCCAAGGCCCCATTGTGCGGCCCAAGGCGCGTTCCACTGCGGTTGGCATACAAAGGCTGTGCGCGAAAACGACGGTCGCTGTTGCTGACCACCTGCCCGAGCAGGATACCGGCCACCGCTGCGCTGGCGACATGCCCATAGCCCCCGCCCTGAGCGTAGCCAGCGTCAAGTTGTGACTGGGTCACCTCAGCGGCACTTTCCAACTCGAACCCATTCATGAGCGGCATGTATCGCCCACCGACGGTGGCCTGGCAATTGCCTGCACCGAACTGCGCCTCACACTCGCTCTGGAACGCGAACGTTGGCGCCTGGCGTTGATAGTCGCTCTGCGCCTGCTGGTAGGCATCGGTGCAGATAGCGTTCGGCACTCTGTCATCTACACAGGCAGCGACGGTGTCGTAATTGACCTTTTGGCTGACCGTATACAGTTGTTCCTGCGGACCACAGGCCGTCAGCGCCAGTGGTAACGAACCGGCCAGTACCAGCTTGAAGGAGCTACGTTTCATCGGCGATTTCATTGGCATCCTCCCGCTCAGGCCGAAGGCGTCATGCAGGCCGAGTTCAGAAAGCCGACGCTGATCGCCACGCTGGCGGCGTAGATGGCAGCTGCCATCTCGCCCTGGGCGATGCGCCGTGACAGGCCACGCAGCACCAGGCTGGTGAGGCCGAAGGCAATCAACTGCACCACAGCTGCGATCACCACCCAGGCGACAAAATCGAGAATGCTGACGCTGTAGGCGATGATGTTGCTGGCCGGCAGCGAAAACCCGATCAGCGAACCACCCAGCGCAATAGCGGCCGCCGGGTTGTTTTCGCGGATCAGGGCGAACTCGCGGTGCGGCGTGAGGCGGGTATAGATGAACTGGAACAGCCAGAACATCAGCAGGGCCACACTGATATAGAGGATGAAGCCCGTCACCGCCGAGGCGTTGAGGGACAGGCGCAAAGCGTCGAGCATGGGAGATCCTTGTCAGGTTACGTGAAAGTCCGTGGGGAACAGGGTGATACCCAGCGAGGTGGTGTAGGTAAGCGCTCCGTGCTCATCTTCTTCGACCGAGAGCAGCAGAAATTCGCGCCGGCCTGGCAAACCGGTGTCACGGGCATACAGCATGGACCGGTGCTGGATGCGGTAGCGTGCCTCGGGGCTGGTAACCGCTTCGCATAGCGCAACCCATTCGGCGAGCCCCGCTTCGCGGCCCCATTGCCGGGAGTACAAACTGCCTTCGTGCTCGAAGATCGGCATTCCGGCCTTGGGCACGCTGCCGGTCAGGCGTTGCAGGTGCGCCTGGTCATGGACGGGTACTGCGCTGTGGTAGCCGAACAGCACGATATCGCCCGGTACGGCGCCGTTCATCAGCACCTGCAACCAGTAGTCTTCGTTGTCCAGGTAGAAACGCAACAGGCGCACCGATTGGCCGAGGTCGGCCTCGCCAATGGCCCAGACCGCTTCCGGGCCAGGCACCTGAAGCTCCGAGATGCCGTCCAGCAACGGTTTCAGTGAATGGGCAGGCGTGAAGTTGCTGCCACTGCGCAGGCCAAATGGCAGGCTGGCCTGGTGTAAAAGCGACATCGAATACTCCCTGGGGTCGCGGCTTTCCTTGCTGGGGGGCGACACATTAGCGGGTTTCATTGCCAGGGCCAATGCTGATCCTCTGTGGAGGGTTTTCGCAGGTGATAGTTGAGGCCAAAACCAAGTTCGGGCTTGCAGACCCGGCCGCTGTTTTTTGCAGCGGCCCAGCGAGACTAGGGAGCTCAGTTTTCCATCGCAATGGCTCAAGGGCGCGGAAAGGGTGATTCAGAAATGGACTACAGGCTAGAGGGAAAATCTGATCCCACATCTGTAGGAAACCGTTAAAACCATCGCCCCGAAAAGACGGACAAAGAATTTTCACCTCGTTCACTCACGCTTTCCGCGCCCCTCACTTGCCTATGAACAGGCGAACATCCAGCGCTCTTGGTAAACTAGGACATCCTTTTTATGAGGCTGGTATCGACGGGGTAGCTCACCGCCACATCGGCCTTGTTCCTTGCTTGTATTCCTTGCCATTTTTTTCGGCGTTACTCACGTGAATGAGGCTGGTTCACAGCAAAACCCCGAATAAATTGGTACAAAAGTGCGTAGACCTGAATGCCCCTAGATACCGCAACCCCACAAACCACGCGCTCTGAGCCTTCCCG
>NZ_MOMO01000105.1:0-3013 GCF_009933855.1 Pseudomonas sp. SG-MS2
CCGTCGGGCGCACGCACGGTGACCGTGGCGCCGGCTTCGCCAGTACCTGTAAGGCTGGCGCCGTCGGCGGCGACGGCCAGGTTGGCGACGGCGGTGGGCGGTGTGGTATCGGCAGCGGTGTAAGGCGCGGCAGGCGACACGTTGCCTGCGGCATCTGTGGCGGTAACCTGCAAAGTCTGGCCGTTGGTCTGGGCGCTGCTCAGGGTGACCTGGAAGGTGCCATTGCTGCTGGCCACGGCGGTGCCCAGGATATTGCCTGCGGCATCACGCACAGTGACCGTGCTGCCTGCTTCGGCGCTGCCGCTCAACTGCAGGCCGGTACTGGCCAGGGCGAGGTCGGCTGGCGCCGCTGGTGGGGTGAGGTCCGGTGCAGTCACTGCAACAGGAGGCGAGGTGTTGTTGCCCGCGTCGGTCTGGGTCACGCTCAAGTTCTGGGCGTCAAGTTGCGCACTGGTCAGGGTGAGGGTGAAGCTGCCGTTGGCGGCCACCACGCCTGTGCCAATGATGGTGCCATCGGGGCCGCGCACGGTCACGCTGGCACCCGCTTCACCCAGGCCGGTGAGGGTCAGGCCATTGTTGTTGAGCACTACATTGGTCAGTGGGGCTGGTGGGGTGAGGTCGGCTGTACTGAGGGTGACAGCAGGCGAAGTGTTGCCCGCTGCATCCACCTGGCTCACACCGAGGGCCTGGCCGGTTGCCTGTGGGGTATCGAAGGTGACCGTAAACCGGCCATCGGCGCCCACGGTCGCGGTGCCGACCACGGTGCCGGCAGCGTTGCGCACCTGCACGGTGGCGCCGGCTTCGCCACTGCCTGACAGCTGTTTGCCATCGGCACTGAGCACCGGGTTGTCGACCGCACCCGGTGGCGTGCGGTCCGGTGTTGCCAGGCTCGCCGGGCCAGACACATTGCCAGCGGCATCGCTGAGGGTGACCTGCAAGGCGCTGCCGGTGGTCTGTGCATTTGGCAGGGTGACCTGGAACTGGCCGCTCTGGTTGACGGTACCTGTGGCCAGTACCGCGCCACTGGCATCGCGTACGGTCACCGTCGCGCCCGCCTCACCTTGGCCGCTGACTACGGTTGCCGCGCTGTTCAGGCTCAGGCCGGTGGCAGCATCAGGCGCTTGCAGGTCGGGCGCCTGCAAGGTGGCGGCGAGCGAGGTATTGCCCGCGGCGTCGCTCTGGGTAACGGTGAGGTTCTGGCCGTTGGCTTGCTGGGGTGTCAGGCTGACGCTGAACAACCCGTTACTGCCGACGGTGGCTGTGCCCAGTTCAGTGCCTTGGGCATCGACCACGCGCACGGTCGCACCCACCTCGCCTTGGCCGATGAGGGTGCTGCCGCTGCGGTCGAGGGCAAGCTGGGTGGGGGCATCCGGCGCGGTGCTGTCCTCTGCAACGATGGTGGCCGGTACCGAGGGTTTACCCCCCGCTGTAAGACGTGCGCTGACCTGCAGGGTCTGGGCATTGAGCTGGGCGTCGCTGAAGAACACTCGGAAGATGCCGTCGCTGCCGACCGTCGCGGTGCCCAGTGTGGTGCCGCCGGAGGTCACGGTGATCAGCGAGCCCACGGTCCCTTCGCCGGTCAGGAGGAAGCCGTCGGCACTGATGGTCAGGGCCGTTGGTGTAGCGACTTCGGTGCCGTCTGGCCCGGCCACGTCGACCGGGGTCTCGTTGCCACCGTCATCTCGTACCACTACCTGCACGGTATCGCCGGAAACCAAGGGTGGGTCGACTTCGACCACGAAGGTGCCGTCTGGCCCGGCGGTTGCGGTGCCCAGGTCGGTGGTGCCGTCGCGGACGATGATGGTGGTGCCGGGTTCGGCCGTACCGCCGATGAAGCCGCCATCCGGGCTGACCGTGATGTCGGTCGCCGCAGCGGGCGGGGTGGTATCCGGCGCGGTGACGCTCGATGCGCCAGAGTCGTTGCCGGCTGCGTCGCTGACCACCACTGTCAGGGTCTCGCCATTGGTGAGCGGGGTATCCAGCGGCACGCTGAAGCTGCCATCGCCGTTCACTGCAACGGTGACGACAGTGCCATTGGGGTCGGTCACCGTGACCGAGCTGGCCCCGGGGGCGTTGCCGGTCACAGTGGTGCCATCCGGGCTGACGCTGACATCGGTCGGCAGTGCAGGGGGTGTAAGATCTGGCGCAGTGGCCTGGGCTGCGGTGGAGGTGTTGCCGGCAGCATCGCTGAGGGTGACGTCGAGGCTCTGGCCATCCAGTTGGGCCGGTGACAGCGGCACGCTGAAGTTGCCACCCACCGGGACCACGACAGTGCCCAGCAGGTCGCCGTTGGCATTGCGCACTTCAACGGTGGAGCCCACCTCGCCGTTGCCTTGCAGCGCTGTGCCATCGGCACTGACTTGCAGGCCTGTGGGGGCGGCGGGGCCGGTTGTATCGTCAGCGGTGAAGGTGGCCGATGGCGATGTATTGCCCTCGCCGTCGACAAGCACCACCGACAGTACTTCGCCGTTGGTCTGGGGTGGGGCGAGGGTCACGGTGAAGCTGCCGTCAGGCTGCACTTGGGCATCGCCCAGCAGTTGCCCGCCGGCATCGCGCACTTCTACGGTGGCGCCTGGCTCACCTTGCCCGCTCAGCACACTGCCATCTGCGTTCAGCCCCAGGCCTTGTGCTGGTTGCGGTGCTTCGAGGTCGTTGGCAGTGACAGTGTCGGCAGCGGAAGTGTTGCCCGCAGCGTCCGCCTGGGTGACGGACAGCGTCTGACCGTTGAGTTGCGGTGGGTCGATGGTTACCCGGAAGCTACCGTCGGCCTCCACCACGGCGGTGCCCAATACTGCGCCGCCAGTGCCGGTGACGCGCACTTGCGCGCCGGGTTCGCCGCTACCGGTAACCACGGTGCCATCTGCGGCAAGGGCCAGGCCGGTGGGGGTGTCGGGCGCCTCGTTGTCCGGAGCAGGCAGGTCGACCGCTGCTGACACGTTACCGGTCGGGTCGCGTTGTTCAACGGTCAAGGCCTGGCCATTGGTCTGTGGAGGGGCCAGGGTGAGTTCGAAGG
>NZ_MOMO01000106.1:0-36793 GCF_009933855.1 Pseudomonas sp. SG-MS2
CAGGTTGTAGATGCCATGGGAAATCAGCATGTCTTCCATTGTCGTGCTCCTTAGCCGTTCTTACGGACGACCTTGCCGTCGCGGCACATCAGGCAGGCCGCGACGATGTCGTCTTCGAGGTTGATGACCAGTGCGCCGTCCCTGTCGAACAGCAGCTTCGTGAAGTCCAGGAGGTTGCGCGCGTACAGCGCCGAAGCATCGGCACCCAGCAGGGCCGACAGGTTGGTCGGGCCGACAATGGTCACGCCGTTCTCCTGCACCACTTGGTCGGCGACGGTCAGCGGGCAGTTGCCGCCCTGCGCAGCCGCCAGATCGATGACCACCGAGCCGGGCTTCATCTGCGCCACGGTTTCGGCGCTGAGCAGGGGCGGCGCTTTGCGGCCGGGGATCAGTGCGGTGGTGATGACGATATCGGCCTGCTTGGCGCGTTCATGTACCGCCTGGGCCTGGCGTTGCATCCAGCTGGCCGGCATTGGCCGGGCATAGCCGCCGACACCTTCGGCGCATTCACGCTCTTCGTCGGTCTCGTAGGGCACGTCGATGAACTTGGCACCCAGCGACTCGATCTGCTCTTTGACTGCCGGGCGCACGTCGGACGCTTCAATCACCGCGCCCATGCGCTTTGCCGTGGCGATAGCCTGCAGGCCGGCAACGCCTGCCCCCAGGATCAGCACGCGCGCGGCCTTAACGGTACCGGCGGCGGTCATCAGCATGGGCATGAAGCGTGGATAGTAATGAGCGGCCAGCAACACGGCCTTGTAGCCGGCGATATTAGCTTGCGATGACAGCACGTCCAGACTCTGGGCACGCGAAGTGCGTGGCGCGGCTTCCAATGCGAAAGCAGTGATGCCCCGTTCGGCCATCTTGTCGATGAGCACGCTGTTGAAGGGGTTCAGCATGCCTACCAAGATGCTGCCGAAGTTGATCAAGTCTAGTTCGTCCTCGTTGGGTGCATTCACCTTCAAGATTAGCTCTGCGCCATAGGCATCCGCAGCAGTCCCCAGGGAGGCTCCGGCATCACTGTATGCACTGTCGGGAATTGCGGCTTTAGCTCCTGCCCCAACTTCAACAATGACTTGATGCCCCTGAGCCAAATATTTTTTGACTGTTTCTACAGTCGAGGAAACGCGTGTTTCCCCGGAGTGAATTTCTTTTGGAATACCGATCAGCAAGGCAGGATCCTCACGTAATTAGGCATGCAACCGACCGGTCACATAGCACCTTATTATTTTATTTAGCCACCAACCAGGAATGATTATTGTGAGTTTTTAACAACAACGCTCAGTAGGAAATTGCAGAATTTCAGCTGAAAACTTAGGATGCACCCAGTCTTCGATCAAGACCCCTGATGCCATGAGGCTTGCGTGCCAATCGGGCGTCACATCGCAGAGCCAATTCACTGGCCCATTCAAAATCACTTCACCCGTGCAGGGGCGAATCATAAAATTTTTTAGCCGAAGATCGATATCACAGGATGTATTAGTGACGTACTTAAATAACAACTTTCGTAAGGCTTGAATGCTTCGCATAGTTCGTGGATAGACCGGAGCTCGGTTTAAATTCGCCAGCAGCTTGCACTTCTCAGTTAAAGTTGAATAGATGAGGCCTTCCGGAGAACCTGTCAGAGAACGCAGCACATCCTGGATTTCACGATATGCTGCGGGCGAACTGGAAAGAGGATGCAACATTTCCATTTCCGCCAGCCACAGATAATCCGGGTAGAAGGGATCATGCTGGTAAATCGCGACAGCACCATAGTTTCTGAATATTTTTGCCACACCATCAATAGCATGCTGCTTTGCTTTAACCGAAAAATCGTGCCCTGCATTATCTATAGACAAGTGATACACCGAAACAGGTGTGCTACCTTCGAAAGTCAAGCTAAAACCACCGCTTGCCAGCAAAGCCTTACCGTTTAATAACGATGAGGTTCTCACTTGCTTGAACACGTCACCAGAAAAGATTTGCTGCTCGACGATGTGCATATCTCCCTCCGACTCGAATAGAAATCACCTAATTGCCGCTCTAACGTCTCAGCTTGGCTTACCTGCAAGCGCCTTAGCGTGATGGCGCAGATGATCATCGATGTAGGACGCTACAAAGTAATAGCTATGGTCGTAACCGTGATGAATTCGAATATTAGCTTCATGCCCTGCGTGAGTAGCGGCCGAAGCTAAAGTCCCCGGTTTCAGTTGGTTGTGGATAAATTCATCATCGGCACCTTGATCGATCAAAAGCGGTAGTCGCTCCGAAATTTTGCCGATGAGTTCAGTGGCGTCCCAGTCCTGCCACTTATGGGTATTATCACCCAACATCAGGCCGAAAGCTTTCTGCCCCCAAGGTACCCTGGTTGGGTTAGTGATCGGTGAGAAGGCAGAAACAGACTGATAGCGCCCGGGGTTTCGGAAGGCGCAGACCAGTGCACCATGGCCGCCCATGGAGTGTCCGCTGATGCCCCGTTTGTCGGAGACAGAAAAGTGCTCTTCAATGATTTTCGGCAGCTCTTCTACTACGTAGTCATGCATCTGATAATTCTTAGCCCAAGGTTCCTCAGTAGCATTAACATAGAAGCCCGCCCCAAGCCCAAAATCCCAAGCTTTTTCGGCGTCGTCAGGAACGTGATCGCCTCGAGGGCTGGTATCTGGGGCGACAATTACAAGGCCTAACTCTGACGCGAGTCGATGCGCCCCCGCTTTTTGCATGAAATTCTCGTCGGTGCATGTCAACCCCGACAACCAGTAGAGCACCGGTACATTTTTACCCTTCGCCTCAATGTTGGGCGGAAGATAGATACCAAACGTCATTTCGCAACCGAGTGTTTCCGACTGATGCTTGAATCGATCGTAATAACCATCAAAGCTTCTTTGCGAAGAGATCTTAGTGATACTCATAGAACAACCCTCATTTCAACCAATAAAGTGAAAGCAAGGTGTTCGGCAAAAAATTGAATGCCAAACACCTACTTAATTTTATGCACTGATCTGCTGAGCGGAACTATCAAGCGCGGATGACGTCGGAAAAACCCCTGACATCACGGTGAAACCAGGCAAGCGTTTCACGCGATCTACCCAACGGCGAATTGCGGGGTAGTCCTCAAGTGACACGCCTCCTTCATCGGCCAGGGCGATATAGGGGAAACAAGCGATATCGGCAATCGTTGGATGCAACGAACTGCAGATATATTGGAGGCCCTTCAAATCCCTGAACCAGAGATGCTCATCCAAAATCCTAAGCAGATCATGAGCACGATGACGGCACGCCTGTGCATCGAAGTCGAAGAAGAAAAGGTCGTGAAGACGTGCGGCGGAGATTGTGCTGGTCAAACCATCGGCAAATGCCATCCACATTTGCACTTCCGCCATCAAATCAGGCCGAGTAATCGGGTACCAGTAACCCGTTTTGTCATATTGAGTGGCTAGGTAGACCAGGATTGCCTGTGCATCGCGCAAAACAAGTTCGCCATCACGTAGTGCCGGAAGCTGGCCAAGCGGATTGACTTTAAGAAATTTTTCCGACTTATGTTCGCGAGACGGATAAAACTCCACTGGTTCCGTTTGATACGCCACGTTAAGGATTGACATGAATAGTCTTACCTTGTAGCAGTTTCCGGAGAGCTCGTAGTCATAGAGTGTAATCACGGTTTAGGCCTCACAGGTCGAGAACGATTTTCTTGGATTTGCAGCGCGATACGCACGGCATGATCCACTTGCCACTTTCCCGTTCTTTTTTAGAAAGGTAGGTGTCGTGGTGCTCGATATCTCCCGAGACAACCGCCGTCATGCAGGTACCACACACGCCCTGCTCGCAAGACGCCTCGATCTGAACGTTGTTGTCCAAGCATGCCTGCAACAGTGTCGAGCCGGACGGTACAACAAAACTGTGGCCAGTTTTGCTCAGTTCAACCTCGTACTCTTCATCAGAGACAGGCGTATCGTTCTTCTTGCTGAAGAACTCGAAACGGATGGAGTCTTCTGCAACACCGTGCTCAAGTGCGACTGCAGAGACCGTTTCGATCATCGGCTGAGGGCCACAGGTGTAGACATCAATACTGTTGGGCTCATGCTCCCACATGATGTCAGCCAGCTTAGCCCTGGTCTCATCGGGGCCAAGACCGAAATGTAGATTCAGGCTCGCACCTAACGCAGTGAGGCGATCCTGGAAAGGAACATGCTCAGCACCACGCGCAAAATAGTGGATTTCAAATGGCGTACCTTGCTGGCTCAGTGCTTGGGCCATACACAAGATTGGAGTGATGCCGATACCACCTGCGACGAGGATGGGACGCTTACCTGTCGGTACGAACGGGAATCCGTTCCGAGGAAGCGTCAGTTTCAACTGCGTCCCCACTTTCACGAGCTCGTGCATTGATTTGGAGCCACCGCGTGACTGCAGCTCCTTCTTAACGCCGATGATGAAGGACTCTTGCTCATCGGGCGCGTTCACCAATGAATACTGCCTAATGCAGCCGTCAGGCGTGGTGATGCTGACATGCATCCCGGCACTGAACGCCGGGAGGGGATAACCGATGGGCTTGAGCCAGTATGAGTTAATATCGCCGGTTTCTTGTGTGCGAGTCACCACCTCGCAGAGATATTGAGTAGGTGGTGCTTTGCTCAGGTTTTCCTTAACCGCCTCTACTTCCTCAATGGTTTGGTCACTGATGTCCTTGATGGTAATCAGCTCAGCGGTCTGTGCTTCCGCGAGCCTACGAATCGAGTTCATCGCGAATGCAAAATTCTTCTGAAGCTCATATCCTGAGCGGCCTGGCGTCAGAACCTGTGCATGAACAAGCGTTTTGGTAATCGTAGCGCGCTGAAGGTAGAGGTGGATTGCGACAGCCCCCGTCTTCGTCACCAGGATCGCCCGGTCTTGTTGCATGGTCTTCAGGTGCAGGTCGTCGACATCACTGACTCCAAACACATCGACAAAAGCTGTCAGGTTTGAACGCAGCACGCTAATCAAATTGTCGATTTCAGTACCGACTACAGTGCTGTGGAGGTTGGTTTTGACTGCGTTGACCAACTGGGCATCATCAAGAATGGAGATCGGCTCACCCGCTGGCTGCCCCAGTGAAGTCCAAATCAGACCATGCTTCTCCCGAGCTGGGAACGAGTTGACACGCGCCTTGCTTGGCTCGGTCGCTTCACGGTGAGCAGGTACGAACGTGCATCCGCCGGTTCCGGTTTCATACGTCCATCCATGGTACTGGCACCGCAGCTCAGTACCAGTATTCGCCCCCAAAGTAAGGCGCAGACCACGATGGGGGCAGCGATTCTCCCACACGTTTACCGCACCATTATCGTCTCTCCAGACTGCCATTTCTTGCCCCATAAGGGTTGCATGGAACACATGGCGCTTGGGCAGATCCTCAGGAGTGGCAATCGGAAACCACTGATTCAAGTCAACTTTATTCACGGCACTTACCTCTTTATCGATTCTTGTTATTCAGTCCCGCAGAGTTCCGTACTGCACGCCTTTCTCTCGCATCCAGCGCCGATATGCGGTTGCCAAGACATCAGCCCGAACTGGGCTTTCTCGGCTAGCAGCCAATGGAAGTCGCTTCGGCACCTGGTTGATCAAGATCATTAGATCCTGGCCAAAAATGGTTTGCTGAAAATGTCGAAGTTGCTGATCGGAGTTCACTTCGTCCACGTAACACATAATCGTATGGGCAATACACCAGTCTTCATCGACAGGCTGAATGAACAATCCGAGCGCATCCCAACGCTCTGGTTGCGGTGGGCAGGTTTTGTAAAGGATCGCGGAGTAAGGACGCGTGATCCGATAGATGTACTGCATGTCGATTGGCTCAACAGCCGTTGCGGAGCCTTTCGGTTGGGGAAACCTACATTCCGTGGCGAAGATTTCGTCCTTCTCTTCATCGTGGTGAACCTTGTAGGGCTCCACTTCAGTCAGCGGTTCAGCTCCGAGGATATCGGTATGCACAAACGGGAAATGCGCCATATCCAGGAAATTTTCAATCGCCCGCAACCCGGACACGTTCACCCGAACAGAACCTGCGCTCACAACACGGCGATCAGGCTCGTTGAACTCAGGTATATCGAACATTTCGGTTGGTTTTTCCGCGAAGGAAAGCCAAAGCACGCCGTAAATTTCCTTGGCATGGATATGCTTAATATCTTCTGGCCCCTGCTCCCACAACGCAGTCACACCCTCAGCGCTTTTTACATAGCTGACTGTGCGGCCTAACAGCCGGCATCGATAGCGTTTGTCCGAGGCCACGTCATCCAAGGCGGCTACTGGGTGCCAATCATTGAAAATCACTTCGTCAACAGACATTCAGAATACCTCTGGTTTCTCACATCGCCTAACTGGTATACCAGAAAGGCGCTTGAGAATTGCACCTGGCAAAGCGCTGCCTGGTAATGCGAAACTCTCAAGCGACTGGATGGATTAGAGCGTCTTACCCTAGCTAACGGCTACCAGGGTGAGTTACTCACAATTGATTGCGATACTGAGTGATGAACTCGGCGCCCTGTTCTTTTTTGGCCAGGTGAACAGCCATTCGCTCTGCATAGAGCTCCCGAACGAACTGAGCGACCAGGCAGCTATCAGCAAACATGTCGTATTTCCAACCGGTGCCATAGGCTGCCAGGTTGATGTTGTCGATGGTCATGAGTCGAAGGCTGCTGTTGTCTTCGGTGATGTAGCTATCAATGACCTTACGAATCAGTTCCTTGGTTGGTGCAAGTTTGTGGGCATGCCAGAAATCGGTATGCCACTCACCCGCTTTCGGATTGCTGAATGGGTACTGGATTGAGCGACCAGGACGGTCATAACCTAAACCGTCCCATGGGCCTGTTTCACCAGCCCACCAGTTACGCGGCCCATTGGGGGCTGCTGAGCGTACCTGGGCCCAATGCACGGTATTACGAGCCAGCCACTCGTCCGCATAGCTGTCGTCGTTGAAAGGATCAAGCCGGCGAGTACCGTCCTGATCTCCCCGCAGTTGCGCCACAGCAATCTCAACCTCGTTCTCTACCTTGAAGATGCAGTGGCTGTAGTCCATACAAATGTTGAAGGGGATACCGTGGCGCTCGACGATGTTGGCCACCTTCGACACTCGACGTGGATCCTCAGACCACATATCTACGTGGTTCTCGAATGTCACAATGACGCCCTGCTTCTCAGCGTACTCATAGGCGTTGAGGTAAGAGATTGCCACCTCTTCGTCAGTGATGTAGTGACCGTCAGCATGTTTGGCCCAAACCATCAGATTGTGATACTTCGCTCCCACCGCCAGGGTCTGATCGATGTTCTCACGGATCTTCTGCTCGTCCGCCCCAAGGGTGTATGTCCAACTGCCGCTGTACACTGGCAGCGAGTAGGTCTGACTTGCCTTGATGTACTCATCGAGTTCCGAGGAGCCTACAGGGATACGGTCAACGAAATCCCACAGCCCCGACTCTTTCTGAAGTCGGAACTGTTCCATAATCGGAAGTTCATGATCAGAAACCGGTTTGCTTATGGACGAAGGCTGTACACCACGGCCGGCACACCCAAGCAAAAACATTTTTTTCATTATTGTTCTCTCTTGTTGGAAAAATGACTGGTTAGACTTCCGCTTCCTTGGCAGCTGCAAGCAGTGAGCTTTCCACCACTTCCTTGCTTCCAAAGCCGTTGAAAAATATGTTGAGCACGACTGCACAGATAGCCGTCAGCAACACTGGACTCTCCAGGATGGGCGCCATGTCTTTTGGCAGTCTTGAGAAGAACTGCGGCGATACCACTGGAATCATCCCAACCGCAATGCTGATGGCGACGACATACAGGTTTTTGTTGTCGGCAAAACTGACCCTGGACAAAACCTTGATCCCGCTCGCCGCTACCATTCCGAACATCACCAAACCCGCGCCGCCCAGAACGTAGGGAGGAATAGATGCGATGACCATAGCCACCTTAGGGAAGAGAGCAAGGAGCACTAGAATCAGTCCAGCCAGCGCACATACCCAACGACTCTTTACGCCGGTGATACTGATCAGACCGATGTTCTGAGCATAAGAGGTGTAGGGGAAGGTATTGAAAATCCCACCCAATGCAGTGCCTACGCCGTCAGCCCGAAATCCACGCACCAGATCCTTTTCAGTTACGTCCTTCTCCACAACCTCGCCCAGGGCGAGGAACATGCCGGTGGATTCGATGAAAGTGACCAGCATCACAATGCACATAGCCACAATGGGCCACAGGCTGAATTGAGGGACACCGAAATGGAAGGGAATGACCACACCCACCCAAGGCGCGGTATGCACGTCCTTAAAGTCGACTTGACCCGCTCCAAACGCTAGGAAGAATCCAAACATCAGGCCAAGCAGGATGGAGATGTTGGACAGGAAGCCTCTTGCAAACCGCACAATCAGCAGGATGGCAACCAGCACGGCAGTGGCAATCGCGATGTACAAGGGGTTACCGAAGTCTGGGTTGCCGTAACCCCCTGCCGACCAACTAGCCGCCACAACCATCAGCGACAACCCCACCGCCAAGATTTCAGTCCCTGTCACTACGGGCGGGAAAAACCTGATGATTTTCCCAATGAAAGGTGCCACCAGGAATCCGAAGATACCTGCCGCTATGGTCGCACCGAAAATCTGCAGCAACCCTGCCTCCGGGTCGGTGCCGATTGCAATCAATGGGCCGATAGCCGTGAACGTAACACCCATCATGACTGGCAGGCGGATGCCAACGTTAGCAAAACCAATGCACTGAATCAGCGTTGCGATGCCACATGCGAAAAGGTCAGCGTTAATTAGGAACGCGATTTGGTCTTTAGGCAGCTTGAGCGCTGCGCCCAGGATAAGAGGAACGGCGACAGCGCCCGCGTACATCACGAGCACGTGCTGCCACCCCATGAACATCACCTTGAAAAAACTATTTTTCTTCTGCAGGGCTAATGATTGCATGAGTCGGTACCCAAGCTAATAATTATAGTCAACCGAACCACTGGTTAGATGGTTCTTTGGGAGTGTGCCGTCAACTTAAAGACGGCACTTTGCACGCTGCACGCCAGTTAAAGCTTATTGCTCTTCTTCCATGACAGTGGTAAGAACCGACTCACGGAAAGCATCACGACCATCAACGGCCGCTAACGAAAGCTCTTTGTGCCACTTTCTAAACTGAATCGATACCTTGTCAGTCGCAACAGAAACCTCAGAAGTCTGAATTTCCAATGGCCACTGCGATTCGATAACCGGCTGGTCTTCTTCAAGCACTCGTTTCTGGAAAGCCAAATGCATGTGATCAGGCTGATTATCTTTTTCCCGTACGATAATCATGAAGTTCCGGCATGTTTTATCATCCACCGGGCTCGCTGTTGTCCAAAGGATGAAGCGAGAATCATCTTTCCAGAGCTTGATTTCCAGATTGACTGAATATGGCATGGTGCAACGGTAATCGAAGTCACCCATAGGGGCTTCGGGCGGAATACCTTTCATCTCGCGAGGTGGAGCAAGTTTGAACTGCATCTCGCCATTGACACGATTGACGTAAACAGTCGGATGGCTAGCAAAGAATGGATCGTAGAGTGTGCCTGGATGCACAAACGCAAAGTGCGAAAAGTCAGTGAAATTTTCCCAACGTCGCTCTGCAACCGTGTTCCAAACATACGAGTCAGCGACAATCACTTGCATGTCCGGATTATCGAAGTCACTCAGATACGGGATCTGTGTACAATCAAAGCTGTTGTCCAGCCTTACCCAGATGATCCCATATTTAGCCTCGCAGTCATAAGCGTGAATTTTAGCTCGAGGAGAAATGCTCTTGTCTGGACATGCAGGTATCAGCTTACAAGCACCTGCCTCATCGTACCGCCAACCATGGTACGGGCACTCCAGGTAGTCATTTCCGGCATGACTGCATACGCGACCAATCGACAGCTGTGCTGAACGATGCGCACAACGATCTGCTGCGGCTACCAGCTTCGAGTTCAATCGCGCCAATACAAGTCTCTCACCCAGCAGGGTCACACCCATGGGGCCATGGCCGCTGGGGTTGGCACGCTCAAATTCGTCGACGGTGCAGACTGGATGCCAGAAATGGCGAAGGTAGGTTTTGTCCTCTAGCAAGGGCTTGATTTGATCGTTCACGTGTGAGTCCTCAGGGCTAGGTTGCTGGTTATTGTTCTGTACCAAAGGCGCCTATACGGTTCACCAGATTGCCTATCTGGTATACCAGTCTAGCTGGTGCTTTTCGCAAGCAGCGCTTTTTCTGCTTGGCGGTATGGGTGATTTGGAGACAAAAATAGCAGCAGTTTCTGTGCCAAACTAGCTATGCTGTGAATGGGTAACGTGCTATCCCACTGAAAAATAGAAACATTTTTCGAACGTTGCACACCATAAGCGAGATTTTATGTATACAATTTTCCGTAACCATGTGCACCGTTCCTGTTTCGTACGGTGACAAGGCTGTAGCCGTGTTACATTTTGGTGCTATGGTCGCTATCCGATCGCCCCATCACTGAGCAGTAAGGCGCACAACAGGTACTTCAATGCTGACCCAAACAATTGTTACGGCCATATCTGACGCGATCTACCACCGCCGCCTTCCGCCAGGTACGAAACTGAACGAACGTGAAATTGCTGAGCTGTTTAGCGTCAGCCGCACAGTCGTCCGACAGGCACTGATTAGGCTGTCGCAGGACAAGCTGGTGGAGATTTCCCCCAAACGATCCACTAGCGTCTGGTGCCCAACCTTCGACGACGCGTTCGAGTTGTATCAGATGCTTCTGGTACTTGAGAGCGGAGTCATCGATCAATTGATCCAGTGCATTACAGAGCCACAGTTGCAGGAGCTTCGGGCCCACACCGAGAAAGAACATACCGCTCATCGATGCGGTCTGGAAGACGAAGGGGACAAGCTTGGACGTGGCTTCCACTCGCTGCTGATTTCCTTCCTAGGCAACAACACAATTGATCAGATTCACTCGCAGCTTCGCCGCCGCGAGGCGTTGATTAATGCTCTCTACCGAGTTGGCTTCGACTACTGCAAACTCCGAAACGAACATGCAGAACTGGTAAAGTGCCTCGAAAATAAAGACGCGCCTGCAGCCAAGGAGCTTCTCGCATCTCATTACAACCTTGTGATCAAGGGCTACAAATTTGACGCAGCACGTACTCCCGATGTGAACCTAAAATTTGCTCTTCGGATATGAACAAGGGGGCTTTACGCCCCCTACCTTTAGAAGTTGTACTTGATCATCGCGCTTGTGACGTTCTGATTGGTATTGTAGCTGCTGGTATTCTCAATCCCATATTTGTTAGACCAATAATCATATTCCACACCCACGTAAAACTTCCTCGGCACTCCCCAGGCGACCTTCCCGAGGTCGTACTTTATTTGCGGATTGAAATGAAAGTTATGTTTTAAACCGTATTTATCTCCAATGACCCAATCAATATAGCCATCAATTAGTATATCGCTTCGACCAACCGGCACCGTATAAGACCATACCGGGGTAACCTGCCATCCACCCATGCCCTCCCCACCTTCAGGTTTTCGGTAGTAGAAATTCAACATGAAATAATCGAACCCTGGCAAGTTCAGATCAAAACCTGGCCCCACCAGATAATTAACCTGATCATCACGACCTCGACTTCTGTTGTTATCCCATTCAACTGTTGTCGCTACAAGGACGTCTTTGATCACCCCCCAACTGAAATCCCTTCCAGTGATTTTGGAAAGCGAGAACCTCGGGGAGTATTCAGAATATATACCATGATGACCGTCATAGTCAGTTTTGGCACCTGGATACCAATAATTGTCAATGAAGAAAAAGAAATCTCCCCACGCCCATCCACTGGTGTGTTCAAAAGTTATGATCTGCATCCGCCTCGGATCGACTTTAAAATCTTTACCATATTGATAACTGATACTTTCCTGATGCCACAGCAGCATATCCCCTGCTCCAGCCAAAGGAGCCATAGACGCTGCAATAGTGAAGCACGCTATCTTTTTTATTGATTTCACTCACTCACTCCTCATCGCCTGACCTACGAGTCAGGATTTGCCGAGAGCAAGATCCAAGCCACCTGTGAAATCACTCGTTGCTTAGCAATACAACCAAAATTGTATACAATCCATAAATTGATACCAAAACCCACATCTGAGGTTTAGATCCAAAGCAAAAAAGACCACTGGTAACGACCCATGTAACCATTTCATTCATTCTCATGGGTTAAATCCCCACTTTTTAATTCATTAAAAATCCGTTCAGATTTTTATTACCCCCCTCCTGTCTCTGAATCTTTGAATGATTCGCACTACATCAGTGCAGGCGCTACCACGGACGGTAACAAATTGGTGCCATTACGTTTCTTTTAGCGCCACACCGTTGCAAAGCTTTGAGTAGAAAGCCCTATCTGAAAACTTAGCAGTTACTCTAAAAGTCAATGAGACACCGCAACTCGCCGCACCGCCATTCAAATGGTTGACACCAAAGTCAAAAATCGCCTACCTTTCTGGTGTACCAGATTAGCAGTCTGATGTACCAGCGGTTTGATTGGTGTAAATATGCAAATAATAAATATTTACCCTTTCTGTGAGTAGAAGTAGGAGACATAGCATTCGGCATTGCCGGATCGCTACAAACATAACAACGTCATCCACAAAGGCTACATACATGGAACAGGCAATCATTAATAATGATCGTGAATACCTTCGCCATTTTTGGCACCCAGTTTGTACGGTCACAGAGCTTGAAAAAGCTCATCCGTCAAGCGTGGGGCCCCTTGGCGTCAAGCTACTAAATGAGCAGCTTGTGATCGCTAAGCTTGGGGGCGAATACGTCGCAATGCGTGACCGATGTGCGCATCGATCAGCAAAGCTTTCACTGGGAACCGTCGCGAACGATCGCTTGCAGTGCCCATATCATGGGTGGCAGTACGACACTCAAGGTGCCTGCAAGCTAGTGCCGGCGTGCCCAAACAGCCCAATTCCCAATCGAGCCAAGGTCGATCGCTTCGATTGTGAAGAGCGCTATGGTTTGATCTGGGTGAGACTGGATCCAAGCTTTGATTGCACTGAAATTCCATACTTCAGCGCAGCGAGCAATCCCAAACTGAGGGTGGTAATCCAGGAGCCGTACTGGTGGAATGCGACAGCTGAACGCCGTTGGGAAAACTTCACAGATTTTTCCCACTTTGCATTTATTCATCCAGGCACGTTGTTTGACCCAAACAATGCTGAGCCCCCCATTGTGCCCATGGATCGGTTCAAGGGACAGTTCCGGTTCATTTATGACACGCCGGAAGACATGGCTGTTCCTGACCAGGCTCCGATTGGTTCCTTCTCCTACACCTGCAGCATGCCTTTTGCAATTAACTTAGAAGTATCTAAGTACACCAGCAATTCATTGCACGTGCTATTTAACGTTTCATGCCCAGTAGATGATAGCACTACGAAGAACTTCCTGATTTTTGCAAGGGAAAAAGCGGACGACTCGGACTATCTTCACATCGCCTTCAACGACTTGGTCTTCGCTGAAGACAAGCCGGTTATTGAGTCTCAATGGCCGAAAGACGCTCCAGCTGACGAAGTATCTGTTGTCGCCGACAAAGTCTCAATCCAGTATCGAAAATGGCTTCGCGAATTGAAGGAAGCGCATAGGGAAGGAGCAGAAGCGTTCCGTAGTGCTTTGCTGGACTCGGTCATAGAAAGTGATCGTAGCTACACCTGATGGTAATGGGTGGCGCAATGCGCCACCTTTTTTTTAGGCAAAAAAAGACGGCCTCCTAAGAGGCCGTAAAACTCGCTGCTACGTCCGAAACTAATTAAGGCTTTTTGAATGAATATACAGCCAGTTTGTTGCCATCCAGGTCACGCACGTATGCCGCGTAAGCGTGTTCAGCCCAACCGCGCTCGCCTGGAGCACCTTCGTCCTTCCCACCTGCTTTCAGCGCTGTAGCATGAAATGCGTCGATGGCTTCACGGGTAGGAGCTTCAAAGCTCACCGTTACTCCATTGCCCACCGTAGCGGCTTGGCCGTTAGCAGGGTTGAGCACGAAGAACGAAGGCTTATCTACGCCCCATATGGATCCGTTGTCGCCAAGATCAGCTACACGCTTAAGGCCGATTGCCCCAAGCACATCGTCATAAAAAGCCCTGGCTTTCGACAGGTCGTTGGTGCCAACAGTGACATGCGTATATACGGACATACCTACCTCATCAAATTTCAGTCAGAAATGAATGACGGTGCGAATGCTCTTACCTTCGTGCATGAGATCGAAGGCGTCATTGATTTGCTCAAGGCCCATGGTATGGGTGATGAATTTGTCCAGCGGAATATCACCGGACTGCGATTTGCTGACATAGCTGGGCAATTCGCTACGGCCCTTCACGCCACCAAAAGCGGAGCCACGCCATACTCGTCCGGTGACAAGCTGGAAAGGTCGGGTCGAAATTTCAGCGCCAGAAGGTGCGACACCGATGATTACGGACTCGCCCCAGCCTTTGTGACAGCACTCAAGCGCCGCGCGCATCAGGTTTACGTTACCAATGCACTCGAAGGAGTAATCCACTCCTCCATCAGTGAGCTCAACGATGACTTCCTGGATCGGGCGGTCGTGCTCTTTAGGATTTATGAAGTCCGTGGCACCGAGATCTCTGGCGATATCGAATTTGGCAGGATTGATGTCGATCGCAATGATACGACCAGCGCCTGCCATCTTGGCGCCGATGATGGCGGCGAGACCGATACCCCCCAGGCCGAAGACTGCGACGGATGCTCCTTTTTCAACCTTGGCTGTATTCAGTACAGCACCAATGCCGGTGGTCACGCCGCAGCCAAGCAAGCACACCTTCTCAAGCGGTGCGTCCTCAGGAATTTTGGCCAAGCTGATTTCCGGCAGCACCGTGTATTCGGAGAAGGTCGAGCACCCCATGTAGTGATAGATCGGCTCACCCTTGTAGCTAAAGCGGGTCGTCCCATCTGGCATCAACCCTTTGCCCTGCGTAGCGCGTACCGCTTGGCAAAGGTTGGTCTTGCCCGACTTGCAGAATTTGCACTCGCCGCATTCGGCTGTGTAGAGAGGAATTACATGATCCCCCACTTTGAGGCTTTTCACGCCCTCACCGACGGCTTCAACAATACCGCCCCCTTCATGACCCAGGATACAGGGGAACACACCCTCCGAATCTTGGCCCGAAAGCGTATAGGCATCGGTATGGCAGACACCGGTAGCAATGACGCGTACCAGGACTTCACCGGCCTTCGGCGGCTGTACATCTACCTCCACGATCTCGAGAGGTTGATTGGGCCCAAATGCTACAGCTGCTCGTGACTTTATCATTGTCATCACCCATGGTTCTGAACGAGGTTGAGTCAGCAGCTTACGCGTCGGATTACGATCGTGTTGCCTCAAACCCCGTCACTGGCCGCCAAAATGACGTTGTTTCAGGACATCGGAGAACGCTGTATGACCTCCTCTGACACCCCCAAAAAATCGGTAGAGATCATCATCTACCCAGGCTTCAAATCATTCGAAGCCATCGGCCCGATGACGGTATTCACCTACGCTAATAAGATTCTGGAATCTCAGGGCCTTTCTTCCGGATACGATGTCTCGATCCGTTCGACTTCAATCGGCCCGATCACCTCCGACACGCTCATGGCACTCGGTGCGACCAAAGACTTCTCGATGGACTGCGACGCTAACTCCATTCTCGTCGTGGGTGCTCACAACATCGACGACGCCGTCCGAGAGAATGCCCAGATCGTCGAGTGGATAAAGAAGACAGCGCCCACTACAAGCCGCTTTGCAGCTCTGTGCTCCGGCGCGTTTTTCCTTGCTGCGACTGGTCTGCTGAATGGGAGACGTGCCACCACTCATTGGCGAATGGGTGATAGCTTCTTGCTGCGCTACCCACAGGTAACCCTAGACATCGACTCCATCTACGTGCGCCATGACAACTACTGGACTTCGGCAGGCGTCAGCGCTTCGGTAGATTTAGCTCTGGCATTCGTAGAGGAAGACTTCGGCCATCAGCTCGCGCTAGCCGTTGCACAGGATCTGGTGATCTTCCTAAAGCGACCTGGCGGGCAATCCCAGTTTAGTGCAAACCTGATAAGCCAGAAGACCCAAAACTCGCTCATGCGCGAGGTGCAGCAATGGGTGCTTGAGAACCTGGATAGCAAAGTATCGGTTGGTGTGATGGCCGAACGTGCCGCCATGAGCAATAGGCATTTCACTCGGGTTTTCACTAAAGAGGTTGGGGTGTGCCCTTCTGAGTTTCTCGATCAGTCTCGCATTGATCACGCGAGGCGACTGCTCAGCGGAGGCACCCTCCCGATGAAAACTGTGTCGGTCATGAGTGGCTTTACCAGCGCCGATCACATGCGGCTGGCGTTCAAGAAATTCCTATCGGTATCACCTAAAGAATACCGAGATCGCTTCACCAAAACTTGATTGGGAGCCCGGGTGCAGCCCCTCCATCGCTCTTGGGAGCGTATAAGAGGTGGTCTTACGTCCTTCGCTGAGGTTCGCTCCCCCGGGAAGATCTGGTGTCTGTACCCGCAATCGAGCCCATCTTCGGCCACAGCAAATTGCCAGGCGGGCAGCCAATGGCTCGCCCGGCCTTTTTGAGTCTTCGCGGTCACCGGCGAACCTCACCAACCCCATCAATCAGGACTAAGTAATTCTTGCGATTGAAGCGCTTCGGTCGGATCGATGTGTACTACAGCAGCTATCGCTCAACCCGACGCTTGAGCAGTCGAATCACATTTCCGATTTGCACAGGTATCCTATGGTATCCACTCCCAGAGCAAGCTCTGCAACCGCTCACACCTGGCCCACCTAGCCGGCAATTTGCTATTAGTGGTAGCTTTGGGTATTCAGAGCCACCGCTCCCCTCTCGCCCGTTCCGCTAGAGCCCACGCGGTCGCCCCTTTGAGCCACTTTCGCGATACAGGGATGTCATGGGAACTTCCAGTCCATCGAACAAAGGTGGGCCTGCTGCAAGGCAAGGCTTCAAATACCAGGATCATGTCGCAGTCAGCTTCATTCTGAAAATGCTCAGCGACAGTACCTACACCCAAGTCGAGTGCGAAACAGCTGACGATATCGTCGCGGTCTTTCAGCATGAGGGACAGACCGTCCATGAGTACATCCAGGTCAAAACGACCGAGGGTGACGGCAAATGGAACTGGAAGGAAGTGACGACGCTTGAGAACGGACGACCCGAAACCTCGCTCCTGCAAAAATCGCTTAAGTGCGATGTCCGACCTGGGCCAGCCCGCTTCCGCATCGTGACTAAGCGTGATGCAGCCAAGATCCTTGACTGCTTCAAGATAGAGCTCGAGCTCCGGACAGCAGAAAATACTGCAGAACGTAGCGACGCTTTGACCAAGAAATTCAAGAAGACCCTATCTCTCCAGCAGCGCGACTTCGCCTACTGGGCAGTGAATTTCGTATGGCAGGTATACGGCGATGTCATGGCACTGGAGTCGATCAATATCAAGGCGCTTGCGAAGCTAGCCGAAAAGTATGGCAACCGCCCCAGCTACAGTCAGCTTCAACACATCTATGATGTGCTGCTTGAGTTGGCTGATAAGGCAGCGACGGCTGACGTAAAGACCAATGCTGCCACCAAAGTAATCGGCCGGGATTCCACCCTTTCTCTCCTCAAGCAACTATTAGAAGAGGCGGATGATCGGGCGAGCGCTAGTGCTAAGCCCTATAAGAAACGGCCAGACCCATTCTTGGTTGAATTTCATGCCAATACCGAGGCTGGCCTGCTGCGATCTGTATCGGCATTCGACGTACGATATGCTTTGAAGCAATGGCGGTGCGAGGCATTTGCCAAACACCTGACCGAGTGGCTGCCAGAGTTTTCGCTCAAGGCCAGTGAAATCGTGAACATCCAGGCACACAACGCTGAATCGTTCATCGCCCGCTCCATCAGTGCCTTTAACGATCACGACCTACCACGCGACAAGCTTGTTGCTGAGCTCATTCTGCACGCGATACTGCGTAGCCGAGAAAACAGCGAGCCAGTGGCTTGCAAGGTGTTTTATAAGGCCAAAGGCAAGCTTTCCGAATTCGGTAATGCCCATATCGTTAGACACCCAGGGCAACACGACCAGCTCTGGTTGGGTATGGCGCACCTGATCGAGGTCGGCGATATGGAGAGTACATTGGAGAAAATCTGCAGTGTGCTGGATGCCACCATTACGGAAACCGCTCTTTCGGAAGAACGCGAAATCGTCATCAATTTGCGTGAGCCGCATCATCACCAGCCCAATGCCGAAGCGTTCAACAATGCCTTGCACCGAAACGCCCCAGTAGACGACATGCTGAACGTTATGTGCTTCCCCATCCTACTGACCTACGACAGCGATGCGCTTGCGTCAGGCTGGTTGGCTGAGTACGTCAATAACCTGAAGACTGAGATCCTTGCGCACTACGGCGCGTTGATGACACGACTTCCAGAGAACGTGGAACAAGTGAAGGTCGCGGTCTTCCTGGTGCCGATGGAGAGCATCGCGAAGCTCATCCAAGCTTTCGATCTGCGTTGTTCGACTCTCGAAGCGTTGTAGGTCTCAACTACTCCCAATCGGTGCTCAGCGTTGCCAAATAAAGACGTTCACTGACCCTCGCCGGGGCAAAGCTCAGCAGCTCCAAGGTCACCAAGGAAAGAAATGGCCATGAATTACCCTACCGTCAAAGCTAACCTGGCTCGATTCGGTGAGGACGGTGTCTCCAAAACCGACGTACTGCTTGAGATTAACCGGATCGTCAACCGGGGCGGCCCCGTTGAATGGGAGGGCCGGGATTTGGTCATCCGCGCCCTCGACCAATTCGATTCGTTCGATGGGGTCGAGAAATCGCTGCTGCTCAACATGGTACGCACCGTCGGCTTGTTCCCCTACATCACCGATCACCTGGGCAGCATGGGCCTCTCTGACCGCTTGGCCTATGAAGCTCATCGAGTGGATGGCCTAGAAGAAGGGATGGTCTTCCACCACCTCCAAGCACACGTCTTCAGCCTCATAATGCAAGGGCGTAACGTGGTATTGAGCGCGTCGACCAGTGTTGGCAAAAGCCTCGTGATTGATGCCGTCCTGGCTCAACGCTGCTTCAAGAAGGTCGTTGTGATTGTCCCGACCATTGCACTGATCGATGAGACTCGTCGCCGGCTGGTGAAGCGATTCAAGGAATTCAACCTCATCACCCACCCCAGCCAAGAAGCGGATGCCAACACGACCAACGTTTACCTGCTGACACAAGAGCGCGTCATCCAACGCGAAGACTTGGGCGACGTCGAGTTCTTCGTAGTCGATGAGTTCTACAAGATCGATTTGGCAAGCGACAAAAGCGGAAGCACCCGCGCGGTAGATCTGAGCCTAGCGTTCCACAAGCTCGCCAAAAACGGGGCCCAGTTCTACATGCTCGGCCCCCACATTCAGCGGATCACCGGGCTTGATAGCTACGAATACAACTTCATCCCCTCCGACTTCAGCACCGTGGCGGTCGACATCCAGCACTTCAATATCGCTATGCGCTCGGAAGAGCGCCAAGCCAAGCTGCTTGAGCTCGTCGCGACACTTGGCTCTCCTACCTTGATCTACTGCCAAGCGCCGGCCAGTGCAAACCGTGTCGCGCAACTGCTGATCGACAATGCAGGGCTTTCAGAGCTGGAAGAAACGCGAGAGGTCGCGGCCTGGATTGCCAAGCACTACCATCCACTTTGGAACGTCGCCAAAGCAATATCGCTCGGGATCGGCATCCACCACGGTGGCGTTCCACGCGCCCTACAGCAGTACATCGTCAAGCTGTTTAATGAAGGTACGATCAAGCAGATCATCTGTACATCCACGATGATTGAGGGCGTCAACACGACCGCAGAGAATGTGATCATCTACGACCGCCGCCTTAAAACCTCGAATTTTGACTGGTTTACGTACAAGAATATTTCTGGGCGCGCTGGCCGTATGAAGAAATACTTCATCGGCAAAGTATTCATGCTCGAAGAGCCACCTGTCGAACAGGGCCTGACAGTGGAGTATCCAATCGGGCATCAGGACGATCGCTCTCCCATGGGCCTGCTGATGCAGCTGGAACACGAATACCTGGCAGACATCTCTAAGGGTCGGCTTCAAGAGGCATACTCCAACACCATCCTTTCACAGAGCACCCTGATCGAGAACCGGCACATCCCAGTAGATCGGCAAATCGAGGTCGCTGAAAGGATCATCCGGGAACTCGACGATGCGCGGTTACTACTCACCTGGAGAGGCATTCCCGAAACATCGAGTCAGCTGAATTACCTATGTGAGCTGGTTTACGACCTCGAAGGCGGAAATCTGATGGAATACGGCGTTTCGTCAAGCCTTCAGTTGGCTTGGCACATTCACGAGATCCGGACGAAGAAGCATCTTCCCTCCTACCTGCAGCAAGCTGTCGAAGACCGCAAGCACAACCAATCCCCGAGCGAAGCCATCAACCTGCGTTTGAAATTTCTTCGGAGCATGGTGTGCTTCCGCCTACCTCGCGACATCATGGCAATCAGCAAGATTCAGGACGATGTGTTCGTCAAACGAGGTATAGAGTCTGGAGACTTCAGCTTTTTCGCTGAGCAGTTGGAGAATCTATTCCTTGACCCTCTGCTCACCGCATTGGACGAATATGGCATACCAACCCAAATTTCGACTCAGATCAAAGATGAAATTCTACCATCGGATCATCTTAACGAGATGCTGGGTAAACTACGTTCGATGGCACCACGCGTGCATCGGCTACGCCTGAGCAGCTTTGAGAAGAACCTGGTGCACTGGGCTATCGCAGATATGTGAGATTGGCAGTTTCTAGGAAGCCTGGCGCGATTCAGCATAGCCATTCTGGCCGTCAGGCAGTCCAAGGCAGACCGGAAGCTGCTCCCTATGATTAACGAAGAGATGGGATAGGTGCGGGCATATTGTTGCTATGGCCGCCGAGTGATCGCAGACTGCCGACACCTACCTCATCGCGACCCGGAAGGTTTATCCAACCGATTCGCCGGTAAATGCTCGAATCAATTCGAGCTTTAAGCTTGCTTTGCTGCCAAAAACGCCGCAGTCCATAGCTGATCGGCCAGCCATTCACTTTCAGTTGGGGTGAATCTCCAGTCAACCCACCCAAACTTGAGCATGATCGCATCCTTGTGGGGCATGATTGAAATATCATAAATAGCCTGACTCTTGTCCTCAAAAGCCACTTGTGGGGCCGGATCATGGAATACCCCGCTTGCGACAAAGGCAGGCCCAAAACCTTGGTGACGTAGCTCAGCAGTTCCAGCCTCGGGCGCTGGCAGATTGGGCAGAATTAGTTGAGTCCATTGGCCAATCGAGTCGAGGAGATCGAGCGTTTTCCTCTCATAGGAATTCGTTAATGACACTCCAAGGTGCCCAATAGCCTGTATAAGGCATGCAGCTACCTGATGGGCTTGATATGGCGTAAAGGCAACGCAAAATTTATGTAACAGTACCTCTACGAGGCCAGTCTCCTTGAGGCTTACTGAAGTATCGTAGGTCTCAGCAGTATCAAGGAATTTGAAAATCGAGGTGGCGCTGAAGGTAGCCGTGGATTTGCAGCACTGATTATTGATCATAACGCTCTCAAGATAAGACCATATCTATCCAAAACGGTAGGAATTGGCAAACCTTGAGTGAAAACTTAGCTATTTTCTGAAATATTTTGCTTGGAGTGGCAACTCATGCTCTGAGGCAGACGGCAACATCAAAAAACAAGACGAAAAAAAGCCCCAATTAAGGGGCTTTTTCACGCCTCTCGATAATCCATATCGTAGATAGCGGCTTTTCATGGAGATCGGAGGTCTTACCGTTACAAGCTGCAGTGTCCGTGAGCGCCCCACTTCAAGATGGGGCCAGTTTAATCAAATAGACGCTGGCAGGTCAAACAATTTCTCTCGACCTTAAATATTCCCCATTACCAAAGGCAGATCACAAAATATAGGAACCCGTGGACTTAACAGTATGCTCTAGATACCCTGATAGATCTGGCATCACGTGAATTTTTTATCACGCAGCCAATGGATTATATGTTTTCATGAATCAGAAATATCGCAAGGCTGGACTTCCCCTCAAGCAAGCGGAGCGCGCAGGCCAGGAAGGCCGGAGGCGAAAAGGATCGAAGCCCGAAAGGGCCGAGCCTTGGCTCGGTGCACGAGAGCCTGGCCGCTTCAGCGGCTCGCCCAAGCAATTTTCCTACTGCAAGCGTCGCGGAGTCAGGTGATTTGAGTCACCTACGAACCTCCAATACTCGCGCAAGCTCCGACGCCCTCCATCGGGGCGAAAAGTCGCGATGACGTAGCGGCTGTTTTCAGTAGTTAGCACCCAAAACCTACCTTCCTTGGAAACGTCCAGAACATCAGACGTGCGGATGATGTGACCATCCGCAAATCGGCCCAACGAGTCTTTCCTGGCGTGCCCAAATACCACTCCGACAGCTGCTCGTGCTTTGATAAATACGCCGGTGAGGTAAGCCGTGACAGGCATGTTGAAGCCTTGTTTTTCGGCCTTGATAATTCGCCGAAGATCGAAATCAGAATGGCGCTTGCCGTGGTACTCGACTGCTACGGTATCAATCATTTTTGCTCCAATGCCTAAACCTTCCAACCCACTTGGGTAGATCATGCTCGTCATGCTTGTACCGGCTAGTCCGCGTTAGGGCGAATCATGCTGGGTTGGAAAATCAGCGTCCGATCAGCGAGGCTGCTCACGTCGAACGCCTCATCCCGTGCCGTGTGGTACACGAGCCCACTCCCCACCGTCAGCACGCTAACAGAGCAGTCATGCGCGTCGTGGCCAACCAGCGCATACTCCAGAGGCTCCATCTTCCAGTCGCCGGATCCATTCATGTGCCCCGGGGTAACGACCTGGATACTCTTCACGTATGCGTCGTCAGACTGGGTGACCAAGACTCTCTGTAGCAGCCGCTCATCATCAACCATCAAGGCGTAGCGACCTCGCCTCTCACGACCATCCAGCTCAACAGTGACGTGGTAGTAATGCGTTTCCATGTAGCGCGTCACCGCATACCACATGCTCTCCCCCTCACCGAACATGCCAGGCACGCCTACCCTATGGCTCTCGATCGTTCTAAACATCAATTGTCCCGAAATGCTGGGGCACCGAGGCGGAGCCCTAAAAGAAAGAGAAAATGGCTTTGAGGCTCGCGGTCTGACCATGCCCCTGGCCAAGCAGTACGTAAACGGTGTTTCTGGTCTCAAAGAAGACCCCATCACTGAAGGCCCTGCACATGCTGCTACGAACCCAATCACCAGGATGGAAACGATGTTGGCTGTCCTCAACCACCCTGTGAGCAAACAGAATGAGTGGCAGATGCCCCGCAGAGTGAACCCTCAAAAGCTCGTCTGAGGTCAGGTCGGCCTTGAAAACCCACCAATCTTCAACCAGGCAGTAAGGCTTGCCAGGGAAGCTAGCACGCACCTCAGTCACCACCGCATCACGACTGCCATCTGTGCCATGCATCAGCACCGCTTGACCGCTACCCATCGCATCCACGATGGAGATCTCGTCCACTGCTGCTGCCTCCTAGCCGGCAATATTCACCAAATGCATCCACGGAGCGCCAGGCATAGCTCCCGAAACGCTTGACCTGAGGCCACTTGCTTGGTGCAGAGGTGAAACCAAACCAATCATAATACGGATGATAGACCGTGTTATGATCGGACGCAATGTGGCTCCATCCCCGCTTCGACATGGGGGAATTGATGGATCCGACAGAAACATTGGCAGCGGTTGTTCGCGGCGTGCGAAGAAGCAAAGGGCTGTCTCAGCACGATTTTGCCGGCATTGATCTGTCCTATATGGGAAAGATTGAGCGCGGAGAGGTGAACATCAGTGTCGATCTGCTGAACCGGCTCGCTCAAGGGCTGGGCTTGGAGCCGGCTACCCTGCTCTTACTGCAAGCATCCCCTGACCTGGTACTGATTGATCACGGCCTTGAACGGGTGGTAACCCAGATCATTGAGCTGAAGCACAACGGAGCCATCGAGCACATCTCTCAGGCTCTGGCCGAGCGCAATGAGCCAGGTGGACGGCCTTTGAGCATGGGTTCGGAGCAGAAAATCAGTGCTGCACAGCAGCTACGCTCTCAAGGTGTGCCAGTGGTAAAAATTGCCAGGGAGCTTGGGTTGTCCGAGGCGACGGTACGTAGGTACTTGAAGAGAGCGGTTCAGAACAAGGGCGATTCGGCCGAGTAACCTCGCGTATACCCTGCAGTAACTGAGCAGTTGAATTTCGCAGTCAGGGTTTGGGGAAGTTAAGTATGTTACCGCCCTGCCCATTGCTATCCTGTTCGCTGCCTTTTTTTTCTAGATCTGTAATCTTTTTCTTCAATGTGAATACCTCATACACAAGAGAAATATTCTTCTGAAGAGCAATTTTGTAATCACGTTCTAAAGTCTTGTATTTTTCCTTGAGAGCCTTCTCCGCATCTGTCGACTTGGATTTCTTTACGTCTTCGACGCTCGAAACGTTCACGACTGCGACATGAGAGCGCTGACGCTCGGCGGCCTCGTCGATTTTCTTACACAGGTCAGGATGGCGCAGCTTCTTGATGGAGCCCCGCTTCCGACCAGCTTCGAGCGCAACTGTATCGTTGTTGATCAGGGTTCCTTTGGGAAGGATCTGAGGCTCATCGCGCTCCAGTCGGTCTAGTGCAGCCAGGTAGTCTTCTTCCGCACTCATTTCAGATCCTCGATTTCATGGCCAAATCCAGCTCGTTCCACCTGCTGGTAAATAGTGTCGATTTCCATACTCAGCTGCTGATGGAAGGGACTGGTAGGCGGGAACATGCCACGACTCTTCTGAAGCCTTGAGATGCCGTATCTGATATTCCGGATGCTCTTATTACTATCCAACACGGCGTACTGGCAGTCCAGGCATGCGAAAACGCTAATGGTGCCGATCCTGTCGCAGGCGTTCAGGTTGGTACAGCCACCTAGAGGGCTCTCCTTATAGACCATCTCGCCCTTCTCAAACTTGCGAGCGGTAGCTTCACGGTCAGTCGTGATGATCAATGGCTTACCCCGGTCACGAGATACCTGGATGCGATTGCCCTCGCCGCCCCAAAGCCTGCCCGAGGAATTAATAACATCACTTTCGTACTTCATTAAACTAGCCACGCGACGCTCGTATTCAAATTCGCGTATCATGGCCTGCTGATCCTCAGAGGCGAGGAAGTTGATAGCAAAGATTTGATCGCTTCGGTAGTAGGAAGTCATTGTCTCTGTCAGATGCTTAAACTGGTTAGCCAAGGAACCTAACGAAACCATTCCTGAACGAGCAGAGTATACGGCGAGCGAGCGCCGAAATTGGTGTGAAGACAAAGGCCAGACCTCACCGACTTTGAAATCCGGATCTGAACGCCAGTCTTTAAACCCGTCGAATCGCTCCAATTCAAGGATATCCGCCTCCGTGAGGCTAATACCTGGAATTCGGGAAATAACCTTTCTTAGTCTTTCTGTATGATAAATCCCAGGCAGCGGTGCCGTTCTATAGACGTAAGCAACAGACGTCTTGTGAGGAGAATTAAACATTGGAAAAAGCGGATAATTACCGAGATCAGAGTCATTCCATCCATTTCTCAATGATGCAATACGACCAATTAATTTAGCTGCCACTATCGCTTTTTCAACAATAGGAGTGCTAATCCAATAAGTAGGATTATTGTTTCCACCTGATGTTTTTGAAGTATACCCCAGCAACACCACAATTTCCTTGCCACCAACCCTAATATATGTCAAGCAGTTAGCAGGCAGCGTACGAACCTCGTTATCCCGCATACCAGTAAAAAGATGAATCCAATTTTTGGAAATCGAGCTAACCGAGATCACATAGGAATTCAACTGCATAAAACCCGTAATACTAAAGCGCTCGCAAAGCTCTAATAGGCCACACTCTTTAATCGCTACACGCCACTTGACAGACCCGTTTTTTATTTTTTGAGAATCTGCCTCACCGTAATATTTGTTCCCACTCCTCCGAGTATAAAACTCCAATAACTCAGACCTGAATTGATTGAAAAAATCTAATTCGTCATTAAATCCTGAAATCAATGCACCGTAAATCCTGGATGGAATCACCTTCGTCTGCCCCAGACTGCTGCGATATTCACTGTAAGTGCCTGCCAGCATACGTAGTCGAACTACTATGTCAAAATCTGAAGGGCCAAAAAAAAACAAAGGATGTAAAACACGTAGCTGATATAACTCACTAAACAGATTATAAAAGCTACGCAGATCAATCTTGTTCCCAGCATGGGATAGGCTAGAAATCAATGCTTCCTGACATGCTTTACGATTAAACAGATCCTGGAGACTAAAACCATGCTTTTGAGCAAACAGCGCCATCTTTCGAAGAGCCGTAAAATCAATGGAGGAGACCTTTCTAGGATTTGGATAAAAATGCATCCGCACAAGCTGTATAGCCTGCATTTCTGCAATAATTGATTTAGCACTCAAGCTGTTAGGAGTCTTCGTCCAACTTTCAAAATTGAAAACACTCACTGACTTCGCGCAGTACGGCTTCAAGTTCCAAAATAGATCCCTGACCCTCGACAAAACGGTTCCGTCCAGGTCTCGTGATATGACTATGCTTTCATTCAATGTCACACAGCCAATAATACTTTTGGGGAAATCAGGCAGTGAAACCTCATCATACCCCTTCGCACTGAGATCAGCTATTACGCTCATATCACCATGCCTAGCGAAACGAAAGTATTAAAATGTATGGCCCAAAAACTGTCAAGCTTACCACCTTCCACTTCTCGCCTGATGGAGGAAATCGAGCTAGCATCAAAACTTGAGACTGCTTGAAACTCTGTCAAGACCTCACCAATCCTGTGCAACATCGGAGCGAACTTCCCAATATAGCTTTCGTTTGCCATCGATGCCTGAGAAGCTGTCAATAAATACTCTAACGAAAGAAGCCTTCGCAAGTCTTGCTCATCAGCATGAACCGCATAATGCTTACAGAACAAACAGGTAATAGGTTCACCGCACGATGGAATTGGCGCATTCGGAGTGAAGCCATCTGCGAGCTCAGGGGTCGTGCTTTCAGAGATATCACAGTACCCTGTAGGGATATTCGATGGATGTTCAAGATCTTCAATGATCTTCACCGGGATTTCTGCGACTGATCTAGTTCGACTGATAGCTGTGCTATATACAGAATCAAAAAAAGAACTCATCTCAGCCGCTGTATCTTCCACAGACGGCCTGGCATAATGCTCCCTTACAACGCCTTCAGTGTTACCAAGTTTTTCTGCGGCAAGAACAGTATCACCATCGCTCAGTTTTACATATTCAGAGCCGACGCCCTTACGCCATTGAGAAGGCGTTACCCAAGCAGTGTTCGGCAAAGCAGTCTTGAACAGCTTCCTAACTTCAGAAAGACAGGATGGCTCAACACGAACGATCAATCCGCTTTCCGCCTGATAAGGAAATACTAATGTGCTTTCCCTACCATTTAAAAGCCATTTTCGGAGATCCATAATTTTTTTGAAAACGGGAACATAATCCACACCAAATTCTGGATAAACCGTAACACCGTTAGCACGCCCTTTAGTGCCAGAGTATCTTTTACCTTGCGTGCTCGGCACAACGCTTTCCGTGCCCATTTCCAAATCCTGGACGACGCTCAGATTTGTTCCAGTAGCAGATACAAAAGTAATTAACCCCGCAGCAAGTGCGCGATTTACCAATGCCGTCGCCGCATGTCCTCTAGAATCCCTTTCAAAATTACGAATGGCTACACGGCAATTTTCGTGAGTCCAACGATGAATCTTCTTAGACTCCGGACTCAAACAAAGCCCTGGACTGGAGAGGATATTAGAGAGCTTGGGAAACTTTTCATAATTCTTCAGGTAATGAACTATAGAATCCGGGCTTGCACCCTTTTTCCTTACCTGCCCCGGGATGTAATAATTAAAGTCCGAATCATTGGGAGAAGACATCTTGATTGGTAGACCGCCCCGCAATAAGACAACTCGATGCACCTCATTGACAAACCCCACTAGCGTAGAAAATGTCCGAGACCTTTCATCCTCAGAGCTCAGATTGTTTGGAGTATCGATTTTCCCTCGACACCTGCTAACCGAAACACTGAAGCTCTGAACCTTTTTCAAGGGAAGGCTTAAAGAGATTGAAACTACCACAGCGGCCTCTCTCTGGTAATGACTAGCCGTACCAGTAGATATTCCGTCGTTAACAGCAGCAAGATGAATCTTTTGGTTTAAATATACGGTGTATTCATGGTACGCAGCCTTCATGGATTCCAGATCGCCAAAAACCCACTCGGCATCGCCATTATCAATCCATTCAAAAAAAAGTTTGACACCTGTAAATTTACGCTCCACAGAAGAAGTATTGGTGGATCGAAGATAATCTACAAGCCCTTTAACTACAGGCACTCTCTTCTCATCAAATGTTGAAAGGTCGACAGCTGTACCACCAAGTTTATTAGCGACCCTATCTCGCGAGCAGTAACAGAAACACCCCAGATCCGAAGATCTCTTTCGAGTGCTATTTTCGGATGTCCCTCTAACGAGAACAATAGACTCCGGACGTAGCACTTCTGTCTTGAGATCATCAAAGTCTAAAAAAACTACTGGGCGATGCTCACGCTTGGCCATCATCGCCTCTTGCCAACTGAAAATTAGTATTCACATATTTGAAAAGCCTGCGCTCAAACTCACTCTGAACTTTTACTTTTTTCTTCATATTTGTACGGTAGTTCAGATATTGCAAGGTAATATCTTTACTGCTGTGCCCCATGCGCTGCTGAACGTATTCAAGAGCTTGGGTAACCCCCCTACTCTCAATCTCAGCATCAAGCAAATTCATCCCGAAAGATGCACGAAGATCGTGGTAACGGAACTTTAAATACTCAGGATCATCAACTCTAATCCTCGGCAACACTGTATCCGTGATGAACTGTCGGATAGTCGCCCCTTCACGTATCGACCCATAGACACGATCTGCGGAACTTACACGCGGATCCACATTTAGATCTTTGCGGTGAGAGATCTCCATCTTGCTCGTATAATATTCACTACCAGCACTTGTCAAAAACAGGTAGTTCATATCAGTCTCACCATAAAATGACCGCGATCGCCGCTTTACTGCTTCAGCACACCTACTATATACGCGCAAATCATAAACAAGCCAACCAGGGATAATTAGCGTCATGTTTGTACCGCCCTTGGTATCCACTCCAGTGCCGATACCTATTGGCAAACGTAGGTCACCATCACCATCGAGTTCAGCCCAGATGTGTCTTACCTGAAGAGTGCACACAGTTTGCATTCTGGCCCCAGTAAATAAAGCCATATAGAACATTAACTGATATTCTCTGGAGGAATCCAAAAGAGCGAAGAGCAGCTTTTCCTGTTGATCAATAGTCAGAGGCCGAAGCAAACCACCGTCATTTATTAGTTCGGTTGAGGCTTTATTTTTTGGTGCTTTTATTGCTAAATTGTGGGATTCAATTGCCAAAATCCTGGAAATACCGAAATTACTTTCTATCGACAAATATTTCCACACTGTCTCATATGGCTGATGTGCAAACTGTTCTGCCTTCACCAGACCGAAACGCATTATATCTTTATAAAATCCCACTACCGCATTAATTCGCGCCCTGCCTGTTCCACGTTTAATTTCACCAGAAGAGATTTGATCCACCAAGCGACGGCGATACTGGTGGGTTACTTTAAGCAAATCATTCTCTGGAAAATAAAGAAAATCTAACTCCTCATCCTCCAGGAATCTCCGATAATCTAGAATATGGCCAGCGACAGTACGAAAACTTCGCGACTCGTACTTGACCGTCCGGCTTAGGCGATTCACCAGATATAGATTTCCTATATCCCATGGCTGACCATCGCCCTGAATTATTACAGGAAAGTTCGGAAAGTAACCGGTTGGACTATATGTGAATTCGTGGGGAGGGATAACTTCGGTATTGCTGAGATCGTGAAAGCTGACGTTAATCAACCTGAATTCAGGTATCAGCAGACTGGTAGCATCAGAATCGTAACGCACCTTGTGCTTTCGCAGCCCTCCAGTTCCACTCATAACCCAGCCCAACGTGACCATGTCCATTTGTCCATACGGTACCACATGTGGATTCACTCGTCCACATCCGTACCTTTGGATTACCGACCAGGAACATCGCCGCAGTCCCGATCACCGACAGGCTTTTCATCATGTAGGGCGCCGCCCGCAGAATGCCGTTGCCCACCACCTGGGCCGCTTTCGAGGCTTTCTGAGTCATCCACAAGCCCAGGTCATCGAGCTTGACGATACCGCCCACCAACCCATAGACACCCACGGTCATGACGATCGCAATGCCCGACAGCACGATGATCTGCTGAGTCAGCGGCGCATCGGCCACAGTGCCCAAGGTGATGGCGATGATTTCTGCCGAGAGGATGAAGTCGGTGCGCACCGCCCCCTTGATCTTGGTCTTCTCAAAGGCCACCAGGTCGACGTTCGCATCGGCAACGGCTTCGCTGCGCGCACTGTGCTCGGCAGCATCCTCCTCCTTGCTGTGCAAGAACTTGTGCGCCAGCTTTTCGAAGCCTTCGAAACACAGGTACGCGCCACCGATCATCAGCAGCGGCGTCACCGCCCATGGGATGAACGCGCTGATCAGCAGCGCCGCCGGCACCAGGATCGCCTTGTTGACGAACGAGCCCTTGGCCACCGCCCACACCACCGGGATCTCGCGCTCGGCGCGCACACCGGTGACCTGCTGGGCGTTGAGTGCCAGGTCGTCGCCCAGCACACCTGCGGTTTTCTTCGCCGCCACCTTGGTCATCAACGAGACATCGTCGAGTACCGTGGCAATGTCGTCGATCAGTACCAGTAAACTGCTTCCTGCCATGTCTGCCTGTTTCCCGTGAAATGAATGGGCCGGAGTCTAGCCCAAAGTCGCTGCCTTGAGCGCCCCTCGAGCCCGGTGCTACCATGCCCGATCCCTCTTAGAGGTGGCCAGACACGAGGAAGATCCCTGACCATGAGCACCATTCGCGAGCGCAACAAGGAACTGATCCTGCGCGCGGCCAGCGAGGAATTCGCCGACAAGGGCTTCGCCGCCACCAAGACCAGCGATATCGCGGCCAAGGCCGGCCTGCCCAAGCCGAACGTGTATTACTACTTCAAGTCCAAGGACAACCTCTACCGCGAGGTCCTGGAGAGCATCATCGCGCCGATCATGCAGGCGTCCACGCCGTTCAATGCCGACGGCGACCCCAAGGAAGTGCTGAGTGCCTACATCCGCTCGAAGATCCGCATTTCGCGAGACCTGCCGCATGCCTCGAAGGTGTTCGCCAGCGAGATCATGCACGGTGCGCCGCACCTCTCGCCCAACCAGGTGGAACAGCTCAACGAGCAGGCCCGCCACAACATCGAGTGCATCGAGCGCTGGATCGAGCGCGGGCAGATTGCCAAGGTCGACGCGCACCACCTGATGTTCAGCATCTGGGCGGCGACTCAGACCTATGCCGATTTCGATTGGCAGATTTCGGTGATCACCGGCAAGGCCAAGCTGGCCGACAGTGATTACGAAGCAGCAGCCGAGACCATCATTCGGCTGGTGCTCAAAGGCTGTGAACCCGAGGCGGCCTGACAAGGCCAGTGGGGCTGCTCTGCAGCCCTGTCGCGACACAAGGCCGCTGTAGGAGCGGCCTCGTGTCGCGATAGGGCCGCAACGCGGCCCCGGCAATTTAAAGCCTTACGCAGCTACACCGGCATCCGCCGTCAACCCCGCCTCTTCGATCGCACTGATCGCACACTGCTCGTCGATATCCGACGTATCGCCGCTGATCCCTACGGCACCCAGCACCTTGCCGTCCTGATCGCGGATCAGCACGCCACCTGGCGCCGGCACCACCGGCCGCTCACCCACACCATTCAACGCGGCAAAAAACGCCGGCCGCTGCTGCGCATCCAGCGCCAGCAAGCGCGAGCCCTTGCCCAGGGCAATCGCGCCCCAGGCCTTGCCCGTGGCCACCTCAGGGCGAATCAGGCTGGCGCCATCTTCGCGCTGCAGGGCCAGCACATGCCCCCCGGCATCCAGCACCACCACCGTCAACGGTGCAGCATTGATCTTGCGGCCCGCCGCCAGCGCCGCGTTCACCAGGCTGACAGCGACTTTCAGGTTCAAAGCGTTCATGGAAAGGTCCTCTTCTTGTTGTGAGAAGCCCGAGGGCAGTTGAAAATCGATCACTCAAATAGAACACAACTGCAACCACTTTTGTATACAATAAATTGAAACGATCGTATGCGATGACGCAAATCGCCGTTTTCATGGGCGCTCGGACGAAAGCAACCTCCCCCGATGAAAACCCATTGACCTGAACCGCCAGCCGTGAATACACTCTGGCACAAAGCAAGTTGTATACAATTACAAAATCGATGAGGCACAACCCATGAGCAAAATGAGAGCAATCGATGCAGCCGTTCTGGTCATGCGCCGTGAAGGTGTAGATACCGCGTTCGGCATCCCAGGGGCTGCCATCAACCCGTTGTACTCGGCCCTGAAAAAAGTCGGTGGCATCGATCACGTCCTCGCTCGTCACGTTGAAGGCGCCTCGCACATGGCCGAGGGTTACACCCGCGCCAACCCAGGCAACATCGGCGTGTGCATCGGCACCTCCGGCCCCGCCGGCACCGACATGGTCACCGGCCTGTACAGCGCATCGGCCGACTCCATCCCGATTCTCTGCATCACCGGCCAGGCGCCACGTGCCCGTCTGCACAAAGAAGACTTCCAGGCTGTCGACATCACCAGCATCGTCAAGCCCGTCACCAAGTGGGCGACCACCGTTCTGGAACCAGGCCAAGTGCCTTATGCCTTCCAGAAAGCCTTCTACGAAATGCGTACCGGCCGCCCAGGCCCTGTGCTGATCGACCTGCCGTTCGACGTGCAGATGGCCGAAATCGAATTCGACATCGACGCCTACGAGCCGCTAGTCGTCAACAAACCGTCCGCCACTCGCGTACAGGCTGAAAAAGCCCTGGCCCTGCTCAACGACGCCGAGCGCCCGCTGCTGGTGGCCGGTGGCGGCATCATCAACGCCGACGCCAGCGACAAGCTGGTGGAGTTCGCCGAACTGACCGGCGTGCCCGTGATCCCTACCCTGATGGGCTGGGGCACCATCCCGGACGACCACGCCCAGATGGTCGGCATGGTCGGCCTGCAGACCTCGCACCGCTACGGCAACGCCACCCTGCTCAAGTCCGACCTGGTGTTCGGTATCGGTAACCGTTGGGCCAACCGCCACACCGGTTCCGTTGACGTTTACACCGAAGGCCGCAAGTTCGTTCACGTCGACATCGAGCCCACCCAGATCGGCCGCGTGTTCACCCCGGACCTGGGTATCGTTTCCGACGCAGGCCTGGCGCTGGACGTGTTCATCGAAGTGGCCCGCGAGTGGAAAGCCGCCGGCAAGCTGCAGTGCCGCAAGGCCTGGCTGGAAGACTGCCAGCAGCGTAAATCGAGCCTGCAGCGCAAGACTCACTTCGACAACGTGCCGGTCAAGCCGCAGCGCGTTTACGAAGAGATGAACCAGGTGTTCGGCAAGGACACCTGCTACGTCAGCACCATTGGCCTGTCGCAAATTGCCGGTGCACAGTTCCTGCACGTGTACAAGCCACGTCACTGGATCAACTGTGGCCAGGCCGGCCCGCTCGGCTGGACCATCCCGGCGGCACTGGGTGTGGTCAAGGCCGACCCGAAACGCAAGGTTGTGGCACTGTCGGGTGACTACGACTTCCAGTTCATGATCGAAGAGCTGGCCGTGGGCGCGCAGTTCAACCTGCCGTACGTACACGTGCTGGTGAACAACGCCTACCTGGGCCTGATCCGTCAGGCGCAGCGTGGCTTCGACATGGATTACTGTGTACAACTGGCGTTCGAGAACATCAACTCCACCGACGCCGCCACCTACGGTGTCGATCACGTCGCCGTGGTCGAAGGCCTGGGCTGCAAAGCCATCCGTGTCTTCGAGCCAGGTGAGATCGCCCCGGCCCTGCTCAAGGCACAGAAGATGGCCGAAGAGTTCCGAGTACCGGTCGTGGTGGAAGTGATTCTGGAGCGTGTGACCAACATTTCCATGGGCACCGAGATCAACGCGGTCAACGAGTTCGAAGACCTGGCGCTGGTCGGCAACGACGCGCCAACCGCCATCTCGATGCTGGACTGATCGCCTGACGCCCCCGTGTTGCGCCCTACCTGAGGGCGCCGGGGGCCTTCATCGCAAGGAGACACATCATGCCTCGCTTCGCTGCCAACCTGTCCATGCTGTTCACCGAACAGGACTTCCTGGCCCGCTTCAAGGCTGCCGCCGATGCTGGTTTCAGCGGCGTCGAATACCTCTTCCCGTACGACTTCAGCGCTGCCGAAATCAAGCAGCAGCTCGACGCCCACGGCCTGACCCAGGTGCTTTTCAACCTGCCGGCCGGTGATTGGGGCAAAGGTGAGCGCGGAATCGCCTGCCATCCCGACCGCGTCGAAGAATTCCGCGCCGGTGTCGACAAGGCCATCGAATACGCCAAGGTGCTGGGCAACACCCAGGTCAACTGCCTGGCCGGCATTCGCCCGCAAGGCCTGCAGTGCGCCGACGTGCGCAAGACTTTCGTCGACAACCTGAAGTACGCCGCCGACAAGCTCAAAGCCGCTGGCATTCGCCTGGTCATGGAAATGATCAACACCCGCGACATCCCAGGCTTCTACCTGAACACCACCCGGCAGGCCCTGGAAATCCAGGCCGAAGTGGGCAGCGACAACCTGTTCCTGCAGTACGACATCTACCACATGCAGATCATGGAAGGTGACCTGGCTCGCACCATGGAAGCCAACCTGAAACTGATCAACCACATCCAGCTGGCCGACAACCCGGGCCGTAACGAGCCGGGCACCGGCGAAATCAACTACCGCTTCCTGTTCGAACACCTGGACCGCATCGGTTACCAGGGTTGGGTAGGCGCGGAGTACAAGCCGCTGACCACCACCGAAGCAGGCCTGGGCTGGCTGAAGACACACAACGCAATCTAAGAACGCTCGCAGAACCTGCTGTAGGAGCGGCCTTGTGTCGCGAAGGGCTGCAAAGCAGCCCCGGCAGATTGCCTGCGCAACTGAGATCGAGGGGCCACTGCGCGCCCCTTCGCGACACAAGGCCGCCCCTGCAGGGGGCCGAGTCGCCTGCTCACATAAATATAAAAGAGGTAATTTCTCATGGCTAAAATCGGTTTCCTCGGCACCGGCATCATGGGCAAGCCCATGGCTCAGAACCTGCAAAAAGCAGGTCACAGCATTTTCGTTTCCACCCACCACGAGGCCGCACCGGCTGACCTGATCGCCGCTGGCGCAGTGGCGCTGGCCAACCCGAAAGAGGTTGCCCAGGAAGCCGAGTTCATCATCGTCATGGTGCCGGACACCCCGCAGGTCGAAAGCGTACTGTTCGACCAGAACGGCGTCGCCGAAGGCGTGGGCCCGAACAAGGTGGTGATCGACATGAGCTCGATCTCGCCGACCGCCACCAAGGCCTTTGCCGAGAAGATCAAGGCCACCGGTGCCGCCTACCTCGACGCACCAGTGTCCGGTGGTGAAGTCGGTGCCAAGGCCGCGACCCTGAGCATCATGGTCGGTGGTTGCCCGAACGCCTTCGAACGCGCCCTGCCGCTGTTCGAAGCCATGGGCAAGAACATCACCCGCGTCGGCGGCAACGGTGACGGCCAGACGGCCAAGGTCGCCAACCAGATCATCGTCGCCCTGAACATCCAGGCCGTCAGCGAAGCTCTGCTGTTCGCGGCCAAGAACGGTGCAGACCCTGCCAAGGTGCGTGAAGCGCTGATGGGCGGCTTCGCCTCCTCGAAGATCCTCGAAGTGCATGCCGAACGCATGATCAAAGGCACCTTCGACCCAGGCTTCCGCATCAACCTGCACCAGAAAGACCTGAACCTGGCCCTGCAAGGCGCCAAGGAGCTGGGCATCAACCTGCCCAACACCTCCAACGCCCAGCAAGTGTTCAGCACCTGCGTGGCACTGGGCGGCGGCAACTGGGACCACTCGGCGCTGATCAAAGGCCTGGAGCACATGGCCAACTTCTCGATCCGCGGCGAGAAATAAGCTTCAAGCTGTAAGCCTCAAGCGGCAAGCAAAAGCAGGTCTGCTTTTACTTGCGGCTTGTAGCTTGAAGCTTGCAGCTCTGGGGACCGCCCCTGGTTCGGCCTGCACGGAGGCAGTTCCAGGGGCGTTTTCGATTCTGCAGAACAACAATAATTGGGAGCCTGCCATGTCGGTCGATCCGCAAAAACTTCTCCGCGACCTGTTCGACACAGCCATCGCTGCCGCCCACCCCCGTCAAGTCCTCGAACCCTACCTGCCCGCCGACCGTAGCGGCCGGGTCATCGTCATCGGCGCCGGCAAAGCCGCAGCGGCCATGGCCGAAGTGGTCGAGAAGAGCTGGCAGGGTGAAGTGTCCGGGCTGGTGGTCACACGTTACGGTCATGGCGCCAACTGCCAGAAGATCGAAGTGGTCGAAGCCGCCCACCCGGTCCCCGACGCCGCTGGCCTGGCCGTGGCCAAACGTGTGCTGGAACTGGTCAGCGACCTGAACGAAGACGACCGCGTCATCTTCCTGCTCTCTGGCGGTGGTTCGGCCCTGCTGGCGCTGCCAGCCGAAGGCCTGACCCTGGCCGACAAGCAACAGATCAACAAGGCGCTGCTCAAATCCGGTGCCACCATCGGCGAGATGAA
>NZ_MOMO01000013.1:0-6973 GCF_009933855.1 Pseudomonas sp. SG-MS2
CATGCGCCGCCAGGAATACGAAAAGGCCAAGCACGCGCTGCAGATCGAGCTGCTGAAGGTACAAAGCTGGGTCAAGGACACTGGCCAGCGCGTGGTAGTGCTGTTCGAAGGGCGGGATGCGGCAGGCAAGGGCGGCACCATCAAGCGCTTCATGGAGCACCTGAACCCGCGGGGTGCGCGCATCGTCGCGCTGGAGAAGCCTTCCGAGCAGGAAAAGGGCCAGTGGTATTTCCAGCGCTATATCCAGCACCTGCCCACGGCCGGTGAAATGGTGTTCTTCGACCGCTCCTGGTACAACCGCGCCGGGGTCGAGAAGGTGATGGAATTCTGCACACCGCTGCAGTACCTGGAGTTCATGCGCCAGGCGCCGGACCTGGAGCGCATGCTGTGCAACAGCGGCATCCTGCTGTTCAAGTACTGGTTCTCGGTGAACCGCGAAGAGCAGTTACGCCGCTTCATCTCGCGCCGGGACGACCTGCTCAAGCACTGGAAGCTGTCGCCCATCGACATCAAGTCGCTGGATAAATGGGAGGACTACACCGCCGCCAAGGAGGCGATGTTTTTCCACACCGACACTGGCGATGCACCGTGGACGGTGATCAAGTCCGATGACAAGAAGCGCGCACGGATCAACTGCATCCGGCATTTCCTGCATTCGCTGGATTACCCGGGCAAGGACCCCAGCGTGGCGTACGCGCCGGATGACTTGCTGGTTGGCCGGGCTTCGCGCGGGTTCGAGGAGGATGAAGGGCCTGCGCTCGACAGTTGAAGGCCGGGGCCTGCAAGGGGTGCTCCGGTCTGCCGGGCGCTAGCAACGCTTGGGTTTGCTCGGCAAGTACGATTCAATACGCACATTTTCGCCCCCAAGGATTTCCAGCCCCATGGCCACCAATACCAAGCAACAGAAACGCGCCAAACGCGCCGCCAGCAAAGCCAAGCAAAACCGCATGGTACGCAGTGGCCAGGCAGTGAAAGCCAGCGCCGGTGACAGCGCCAGCATCGAGCAGGTGTTCAACAAGGCCATGGAGACCGACAGTTATAAAGAGCTGTTCGTGAAGATGAAGGCCGCCCAGGAGACCAGCCTGGTCTCGATGATCTCGGTGTTCCTGGTCGACCCGCTGCTGGCACTGGTGCTCAAGGGCCACAAGGAAGAGCACGCCACCGACTACATCGTGCTGGTGTTCAACGCCTACCGCACCTGGCTCGATGGCGCCGACGAAGACACCACCATGGCCTGGCTGGAAAGCGACGAGTTCCAGGAAGCCTATATCGCTGCTTCCGAACTGGTGGCCAAGCAGCAACAGCAGCAGAAACAGTTCGGCTGAATGCTCACCGGCCCTATCGCCGGCAAGCCGGCTCCCACTGGGTTTGCGCTGAGCTTGAGAGCAACGGGGTACCTGTGGGAGCCGGCTTGCCGGCGATAGGGCCAGACCAGGCAAACAAAAAAAGGCCGCACCCTACACAGGACGCGGCCTTTTCATTACAGCCAGCGCGGATCAGTTATCCAGCGCCACCCGCCCGGCAGCCTGGCGCTTGCGGTGCACCAGCAAGCCAGCCGCCACCACACCAATGCTCAGCAGTGCAGTCGCTATGATCTGCGCACGGTGATCCTCACGCAGCGCCATCACCACCAGCACGGCAACGATGAAAGCAATGCTCGCCCAGGTCAGGCCCGGGAACAGCCACATCTTGAAGTCGATCGTTTCACCGCGCGCCTTTGCACTGTTGCAAGGCATCAAAGTGCAACCCTGTGGTACAACCCTCCACTTGGCTAGGCCTGTTGTCGGGTAACCCCGAATACTCGCCAGCGACAGCGCCTTTAGCCGCAAATGGCCCAAAAGCGCTTCCCAGTGCTGCCCAAAGCTGGCACCATCGCGCCTTTTTTCATCAAGGCTATGGAGCTGGGCGAGACCCTTGCGGACATCTGCGCGACGTTGCGCTGCAGCGATGCGACAAACTGCCCCAGCATTGACCAAAGCCCCTTGCGACCCTGTTGGCCGCCCTGATGCCGCTATGCTAGCTTGGCGCACGCCAGGAAGGCCGCCAACAGCTGGGAACGCACCCGAACACATGAGGACCGCACATGGCCCAGGCCACGCCCGCGCTGGAAATCCGCAACCTGCACAAACGCTACGGCGACCAGGAAATTCTCAAGGGCATTTCGCTGACCGCGCGTGACGGTGACGTGATCTCCATTCTGGGATCGTCCGGCTCCGGCAAGTCCACCCTGCTGCGCTGCATCAACCTGTTGGAAAACCCGCACCAGGGCGAAATCCTGGTTGCCGGTGAGGCTCTCAAGCTCAAGGCCGCCAAGAACGGCGACCTGATCGCTGCCGACAACCGCCAGATCAATCGCCTGCGCAGCGAGATCGGCTTCGTCTTCCAGAATTTCAACCTGTGGCCACACATGTCGATCCTCGACAACATCATCGAGGCGCCACGCCGCGTGCTCGGCCAGAGCAAGGCCGAAGCCACCGAAGCCGCCGAAGCGCTGCTGAACAAGGTCGGCATCTACGACAAGCGCCACAGCTACCCCGCCCAGCTTTCCGGTGGCCAGCAGCAGCGTGCTGCCATCGCCCGCACCCTGGCCATGCGGCCTAAAGTCATCCTGTTCGATGAGCCAACCTCGGCGCTCGATCCGGAAATGGTCCAGGAAGTGCTTAACGTTATCCGCGCACTGGCCGAAGAAGGCCGTACCATGCTGCTGGTGACGCACGAGATGAACTTTGCCCGCCAGGTGTCCAGTGAAGTGGTTTTCCTGCACCAGGGCCTGGTTGAAGAGCAAGGATCGCCGCAGCAGGTCTTCGAAAACCCGACCTCGGCGCGTTGCAAGCAATTCATGTCCAGCCACCGCTAACGGAGCAACACATGCAGACTTACAAGAAATTCCTCCTGGCAGCTGCCGCCACGCTGGTGTTTTCGGCCAACGCCATGGCTGCAGAAAAACTGCGCATGGGTATCGAGGCGGCCTACCCGCCATTCAACAACAAGGACGCCAGCGGTAACGTGGTCGGCTTTGACAAAGACATCGGTGACGCCCTGTGCGCCAAGATGAAAGTCGAGTGCTCGGTCGTCACCTCCGACTGGGACGGCATCATCCCGGCCCTCAATGCCAAGAAGTTCGACTTCCTGGTGTCGTCGCTGTCGATCACCGACGAGCGCAAGCAGGCCGTCGACTTCACCGACCCGTACTACTCCAACAAGCTGCAGTTCATCGCGCCGAAGAACGTCGACTTCAAGACCGACGCGAGCTACCTCAAAGGCAAGATCATCGGCACCCAGCGCGCCACCCTGGCCGGTACCTGGCTGGAAGACACCTACGGCAGCGACATCGACATCAAGCTGTACGACACCCAGGAAAACGCCTACCTCGACCTGATCTCTGGCCGAGTGGACGGCATCCTGGCCGACAAGTACGTGCAGTACGAGTGGCTCAAGAGCAAGGACGGCATGAACTTCGAGTTCAAAGGCGAACCTGTGGTCGACAGCGACAAGATCGGCATCGCCGTACGCAAGGGTGACCCGCTGCGCGAGAAGCTGAACAAAGCCCTGGCAGAAATCAAGGCTGACGGAACGTACAAGAAGATCAACGACAAGTACTTCCCATTCAGCATCGAATGATTCGCCCCGACCAGCGCGCCCTTGCGGCGCGCCGGTCCCTAGAACGACCCTGCCCATGAATATCGACCTGCACGGATTCGGTCCGGCCCTGGCGGCTGGCACCCTGATGACCGTAAAACTGGCGCTTTGCGCCTTGCTGCTGGGGCTGGTCCTGGGCCTGCTCGGCGCCCTGGCCAAAACCTCCCCGCTCAAGCCACTGCAATGGCTTGGCGGCTTCTACTCGACCCTGGTTCGCGGCGTGCCCGAACTGCTCTGGGTTCTGCTTATCTATTTCGGCACCGTCGGCCTGATGAACAGCCTCGGCGAAGCCCTCAACATGCCTGGCCTGGAACTCAGCGCCTTCGCCGCCGGCGTGATCGCCCTGGGCCTGTGCTTCGGCGCCTACGCCACTGAAGTATTCCGTGGTGCCATCCTGGCGATCCCCAAGGGCCACCGTGAAGCCGGCCTGGCGCTGGGCCTGTCCAAAGCGCGCATCCTGTCGCGGATCATCCTCCCGCAGATGTGGCGCATCGCCCTGCCGGGCCTTGGCAACCTGTTCATGATCCTGATGAAGGACACCGCCCTGGTGTCGGTGATCGGCCTGGAAGAAATCATGCGCCACGCGCAGATCGGCGTGACCGTGACCAAAGAGCCGTTCACCTTCTACATGGTCGCGGCCTGCATCTACCTGGGCCTGACCGTGGTCGCCATGACCGGCATGCACTTCATGGAAAAACGCGCCGCTCGCGGCTTTGCGAGGGCCGAACAATGAACTGGGAAGTGATCATCAAGTGGCTGCCGCGCCTGGCCCAGGGTGCCACCCTGACCCTTGAGCTGGTGGCCATCGCGGTCGTTGCCGGGCTGATCCTGGCGATCCCGCTGGGTATCGCCCGCTCGTCGCGGCACTGGTACGTGCGCGCCCTGCCCTTCAGCTACATCTTCTTCTTCCGCGGCACACCCCTGCTGGTGCAGCTGTTCCTGGTCTACTACGGCCTGGCGCAGTTCGACGCAGTGCGTTCGAGCAGCCTCTGGCCCTACCTGCGCGATCCGTTCTGGTGCACGGTGCTGACCATGACCCTGCACACTGCGGCCTACATCGCCGAGATCCTGCGCGGCGCGCTGCAGTCGATCCCCAAGGGTGAAATTGAAGCGGCGCGAGCACTGGGCATGTCCCGTGGCAAAACGCTGTTCTACATCATGCTGCCCCGCGCTGCGCGCATCGGCCTGCCGGCCTACAGCAACGAAGTGATCCTGATGCTCAAGGCCAGCGCCCTGGCCAGTACGGTGACCCTGCTGGAGCTGACCGGCATGGCACGGACCATCATTGCCCGTACCTACCTGCCGGTGGAGATCTTCTTCGCTGCCGGGGTGTTCTACCTGGTGATCTCGTTCGTACTGGTGCAAGGCTTCAAGCTGCTGGAGCGCTGGTTGCGGGTGGATGCCTGCCAAGGGCGTTAAACCCCCACGGGCTGCTCTGCAACCCACCGCCGTCAAGCCGGCTTGATGGCGGTGGGGCCCTTCACCTCAACCAGTGCCAAGCCCCATGCCCCCTTTCCTCCACAGCCACCAACTACGCGAACGCTTCCTGGCCCTCGACCAGTTCCTGACCGAGCACCAGCAGCTGTGGAAACCCAGGCCCTTCACCTCCCTGCGCCTGGACTGGGAAACCGAACACCCCGCACTGTCCGCCCACCTGCGCCAATGCAGCCTGAGCGATGCCGAAGCCGACCTTGACCCGCAGAGCGTGCCCGCACCTTTTCCACACCTTGCCCGGCAAGCCCAACAGCTCAGCGCCCTGGGCGAGCTGCCCGACACCGGCCTGCCCCCCGCCGCACACCGCCTGGACGTCAACGTCCCGGGCCGTAAGTGGCAGCAGATCGAGGCCTTCAGCCGCCGCCTGAACTTCCGCACGCAGACCCACCACTGGCTGGACTGGTGCTCAGGCAAAGGCTACCTCGGCCGCCGCCTGCTGCAGCCTGGCCAGCAGCTGACCTGCCTGGAGTACGACGCCCGACTGGTCACTGCCGGCCAAGCCCTGAGTGACCACCACCAGCTTCCGGCAACCCACGTGCACCAGGACGTCATGGCAGCGGGCAGCCGCCGCCACCTGGGCAGCGACAAGAGCGTGGTGGCCCTGCATGCCTGCGGCGACCTGCATGTGCACTTGCTGCGGGTGGCCAGCGAGCAAGGCTGCCGCCATCTCGCCGTGGCGCCCTGCTGCTACAACCGTATCCAGGGCGAGCAGTACCAGCCGTTATCCACAGCTGCGCAGCGCTCGGCGCTGCAGCTGTCGCTCCTCGACCTGGGCCTGCCGCTGAGCGAAACCGTGACCGCCGGCGCCCGGGTTCGCCACCAGCGCGACTGCTCCATGGCCCGGCGCCTGGGCTTCGACCTGTTGCAGCGCCGCCAGCGCCTGCGTGATGAATACCTGCCCACCCCGTCGCTGCCGGTTGCCTGGCTGGCCAAACCTTTCGAGCAGTACTGCCGCGACCTGGCCGAACTGCGCGAGCTGGAACTGACCATCAACCCCGATTGGGATGCCTTGGAAGCAGAGGGCTGGCAGCGCCTTGCCCAGGTGCGCAACCTGGAACGGGTACGCAACCTGTTCAGAAGGCCACTGGAAATGTGGCTGGTGCTCGACCGCGCACTGTTTCTTGAAGAGCACGGCTACGCCGTACGCCTGGGCACCTTTTGCGATTATCCACTCACCCCACGCAACCTGCTGCTGCTTGCCGAGCGCGACCGTTAGCCACAGCACAACCTGTGGATAAGTCTGTGAACAAGCTTGTGATGAATGGTTGGATCCAAGCGCTATTTCAAACGTTCGGCTTATTCCCGCCGCGGCTACAACCCCAGTAAAAACAGGCCTTTGCGCAAAGACCAGCGGTGCGGCGTATCGGCACGCCTTTCGCGCACGGCGCTGATGCCTCTTGTGCATAAACAAAAATTCGATTAGGCAAACAGCGCTGGATTGGTGCGGCCACTGCCTGATTGTGGGCGCCGGCTGCCCGGCCCCCACAGGTGCGTTCCAACTCAGTGCAGCTTGTTCTTCGCCATCTCGATATCGTTCATCAGTGCCTTGGCCAGCGCACTGAGGTAATCGGCGGCCCCCAGTAGCTTGTGGTCATCCTCCATGTCGCCTTCGCGCACCAGGTGCTTGATGTAGCCCAGCAATATCGAAACCTGTTCATAGGCGTCGTCCACAGGAATGCCGGGTTGTACGCGCAAGAGATCCACGGGCGGGTTGCCGACTTCGAGAAACGTCTCGATACCGGCTGTGGTGAGAGGCTTTGTTTCAAGGCTCATGTGAGCGACTCCCCATCCTGCGCATCGTCCAAACGCCGCTTTGCATGCTGGATCAGCACATAGGCCG
>NZ_MOMO01000107.1:0-8088 GCF_009933855.1 Pseudomonas sp. SG-MS2
CCCTGCTCAGCCTGGTGCCAATGGCGAACAGGCTGCCCCCGGCACGCCTGCAGCGGCAGCGCCGGCCCCGGCCACGCCCGCGGTACCTGCCACAGCGGTACCGGCCCCGGCCGCTTCAGCACCGGCCCCGGCACCCGCCAGCCCTGCCGCAGCGCCTGCGGCACCCGCCCAGCCTCGGAGGCAATGATGGCCAAAACGCGCCGTAACCACGGGTGGGTCATCTGGCTGACCTTCGCCATTGGCCTGCTACTCAGCGTCTCGCCCATGCCACCGTTTCTCGAGGTGTTCCGCCCCATGTGGCTGGCGATGCTGGTGTCGTTCTGGACGCTCATGGTCCCGAACAAGGTCGGCATGACCACTGCGTTCGTGCTGGGCCTGGCCGAGGACGTGCTGTACGGCACGCTGCTCGGGCAGAATGCCCTGGTCCTGACCCTGATCACCTTCCTGGTGCTGTCGCTGCAGCAGCGTCTGCGCATGTTCCCGATGTGGCAGCAGAGCCTGGTAATCCTGGTGATCTTCGGTATCGCCCAGCTGATCCAGTTGTGGCTCAGTGCGCTCACCGGCAATCGTTTGCCGACGCTGGCGCTGGTCTGGTCGGCGGTCATCAGCGCCTTGCTCTGGCCGTGGATCAGCTTCGCCCTGCGTGATCTGCGCCGGCGTTTGCATATCAACTGACGGCGCCGCCGCCACCGACAGGGAGATGTCTGCATGAAACCACTTTACCTGGCCTCCGGCTCGCCCCGTCGTCGTGAATTGCTGGCCCAGATCGGCGTGCCGTTCACCGTCACCAGCGCCCCCATCGATGAAACCCCGCTGCCAGACGAAAGCGCCGTGGCGTATGTCGAACGCCTGGCCCGGAGCAAGGCCGAGGCTGGCCTTGCCAGTCTTGCCGGCCCGGCCGTGGTGCTCGGCGCAGACACTGCGGTGGTGCTCGATGGTCGTATTCTCGGCAAACCGGAAAACCGTGAAGATGCCTTGGCCATGCTGGCAGACCTGGCAGGGCGCGAACATCAGGTGTTGACGGCGGTGGCGCTGAGCGATGGCCAGTGTTGCCTGAGTGTCTGCGTCACCAGCAACGTATGTTTTCGCGCCATCGACCCGCAAGAAGCACAGCGCTATTGGGCCAGTGGCGAGCCAGTGGATAAAGCTGGCGGTTATGCCATCCAGGGCTTGGGGGCGGTATTCGTGACCGGCCTTCAGGGCAGCTATTCGGCGGTAGTCGGCCTGCCCCTGAGCGAGACCGCCGAGCTGCTCGCCCAATTCGGTATCGCCTGCTGGCAGGTGCCGGCGCTTTCTCCTGAGGTAACAAAGCAGCAGTAGCCAGCCCGGCGCCCGCGATCCATGATTACCGAAGACCTTTGACGAGAGCCTGCCATGAGTGAAGAGATCCTGATCAACATCACCCCGATGGAGTCGCGTGTGGCGGTGGTGGAAAACGGGGTGCTGCAGGAAGTGCACGTCGAGCGCACCCAGCGTCGCGGCATCGTCGGCAATATCTACAAGGGCAAAGTGGTGCGGGTGCTGCCAGGCATGCAGGCGGCGTTCGTCGATATCGGCCTGGAGCGCGCCGCGTTCATTCATGCCTCGGAGATTTCCCAGCGCGAAGGTTCTGCCGTGGAGACCATCACCGCACTGGTACACGAGGGCCAGGCCCTGGTGGTGCAGGTGACCAAGGACCCCATCGGTAGCAAGGGCGCACGGCTGACCACCCAGCTGTCCATACCGTCGCGTTACCTGGTGTACATGCCGCGCAGCAGCCATGTCGGCATTTCCCTGAAGATCGAAGACGAAGCCGAACGTGATCGCCTCAAGCAGGTGGTCAGTGACTGCATGGACAGCGAAGACATCAAGAACGCCGGCGGTTTCATCCTGCGCACTGCTGCCGAGGGCGCACGGGCCGAAGAGATCCTGCAGGACATCCGCTACCTGCGCCGCCTGTGGGAGCAGATTGGCAGCCAGATCCAGACCTGCGGCGCGCCGACGGTCATCTACGAGGATCTTGGCCTGGCCTTGCGCACACTGCGTGACCTGGTCAACCCCAAGATCGAGAAGATTCGCATCGACTCACGGGAAACCTTCCAGAAAACCACGCAGTTCGTTGCCGAACTGATGCCGGAGATCGCCGACCGCCTGGAGCACTACCCGGGTGAGCGGCCGATCTTCGACCTGTACGGCGTCGAGGACGAAATCCAGCGCGCACTGGATCGCAAGGTGCCGCTCAAGTCCGGCGGCTATCTGGTGGTCGACCCCGCCGAGGCAATGACTACCATCGATGTCAACACCGGCGCCTTCGTTGGCCACCGCAACCTCGAAGAGACCATTTTCAAGACCAACCTCGAAGCGGCCACGGCAATCGCCCGGCAGCTGCGCCTGCGCAACATTGGCGGGATCATCATCATCGACTTCATCGACATGGAGGATGAGGACCATCAACGCCAGGTGCTGCGTACGCTGGAGAAACAGCTCGAACGTGACCATGCCAAGACCAACATCATCGGCATCACCGAGCTGGGCCTGGTACAGATGACCCGCAAGCGCACGCGTGAGAGCCTGGAGCAGGTGCTGTGCGAACCGTGCACCGCCTGCCAGGGGCGTGGCAAGCTGAAAACCCCGGAAACTATCTGTTACGAAATTTTCCGCGAGATACTTCGTGAAGCCCGCGCCTATCAGGCAGAAGGCTATCGGGTGCTGGCCAACCAGAAGGTGGTCGACCGCCTGCTCGATGAAGAGTCCGGCAACGTGGCCGAGCTGGAAACGTTCATCGGTCGAACCATTCGCTTCCAGGTCGAGTCGATGTACTCGCAGGAGCAGTACGATGTGGTGCTGCTCTGAGGCTTTCTGATACCCAGCCCAAGGTGCTCGGGCTGGCAAAACCGCTGCTTCGAGCCATCATGGATAAACGACCTGGAGGGCCTTGGCCATGGGACGTCTGACCCGCGTTCTTGTCGCCTTGACCCGTTGGGGGCTGGGCATCTGCGCCCTGCTGGCTGTGTTGGTGGCGCTCTATGTCAGCCTCGGCCGGGAGCTGGTGCCACTGGTGGCCGAATACCGCGCCGACCTTGAAAGCAAGGCCGAGCAGGCGTTGGGCATGCCGGTGCATGTGGGGGCGCTTGAAGGGCGCTGGAGTGGCCTGGCGCCGGTGCTGCGGGTTCGTGACCTGCAGTTGGGCGAGGGCGCTTCGGCGTTGCGCCTGGATGACGTCAAGCTGGTGCCGGACCTCTGGGCCAGCCTCACTGCCCGCGAAGTACGCCTGGCGCATATCCAGTTGGCGGGCCTGCAACTGATCCTGCGTGAGAACGAGCAGGGCGGTTGGGCGCTTGAAGGCTTACCGCAAAAGGACGACGCGCCGCTGGACCCGGCCGAGGTGCTGCAGCGTCTGCAACAGTTGGGCCGTATCGACGTATTCGACAGCCAGGTCACCCTGCAGCCCTGGCAGCGTGACCCGTTGACTCTTACCTATGTCAGCCTTGGCCTGCAGGCCGGCGCTTCACGCCAGGCGCTGGACCTGCGTGCGACCCTGCCTGATGGCCAGCCGTTGGCACTGAACCTGCGCAGCCGGGTAACGCCCCAGGCCTGGCGCGATGGTAAGGCAGAGGCTTACCTGAGCCTGCCGCAGAGCGACTGGGCGCGTTGGCTGCCGCCACGCCTGCTCGGCCAGTGGCAGGCCCAAGCCCTGCGCGCCGGTGGTGAGTTCTGGGTTGACTGGGGCGAGGGCCGGTTGCAGCAGGCGGTGGTCCGCCTCAATGCCCCTCAGTTGCGCGGCGCCTATGCCCAGCGCCAGGCGGTGACACTGGATAACCTGGCGGTCTCGGCCTGGTTCCAGCGTCGCGAGCAAGGGTTCGATGTGGTTGTCGATTCACTGGCTGCCAACATCGGCAAGGCTCGCTGGGAGTCGAAGCTGCAGGTGCGTCAGCGCGCAGGTGAGCAACCCGGTGGGGAAAGCTGGCAGGTACAGGCCGACCGCCTTGACCTTGCGCCGCTGACGCCTTTGATAGATGCACTGGCGCCACTGCCTGAAAAATTCATGACTGCGGTCGATGCGCTGAATGTGACCGGTGCCGTGCGCAACTTGCGCCTCGACTTGCGGCCCAAGGCCGAGGGTGATCAACGGCTGCAGTTCGCTGCCAATCTGGAAAAAGTGGGTTTTGACGCCTACCACGGCGCACCCGCTGCCGGCAATGTCAGCGGCAGCATCAGCGGAGACCTGGGCCATGGCGAGCTGCGCCTGGATACCGACGCTTTCATGTTGCATCTGTATCCGATCTTCGCCAAACCTTGGCATTATCAGAAAGCCAACGCCCGTTTGACCTATACCCTCGACAAAGAGGGTTTTACCTTGGCTGCCCCCTACCTGAAAGTGCTGGGCGAAGAGGGCAAGATCGCCGGGGATTTCCTGATTCGCCTGCTGTTCAATGAAGGCAGCGAGAGCTATATGGACCTGCGCGTAGGCCTGACCGAGGGCGATGGGCGCTACACCGCCAAATACCTGCCTGAAGTGCTCAGCCCGGCGCTCGATGAGTGGCTGCGCAGTGCCATCGTCAAGGGCAACGTCGATGAAGGCTACTTCCAGTACCAAGGTTCGCTGAACCACGGTGCCAGCCCCGAATCGCGCAGCATCAGCCTGTTCTTCAAGGTGCACGACGCCGCCCTGAACTTCCAGCCTGGCTGGCCACAGGTGCAAAACGTCGATGGCGATGTGCTGATCGAGGACAGTGGCGTGCGCATCAAGGCCCATAAAGGCCTGTTGCTGGACACCCAGGTAAGTGACGTCAGTGTCAACATTCCCCATGTGGAGGGTGGCGAGCAAAGCCGCCTGTACCTTGATGGCAATTTCGACGGCAGCCTCGGCGATGGTCTGAGGATTCTCAAGGAAGCGCCTATCGGCACGGGCGAAATTTTCGCAGGATGGGAGGGCGAGGGGCCGCTCAAGGGCAAGCTCAAGCTCGACATCCCCCTGGCCCGAGGACAACGCCCGAAGGTACAGGTCGACTTTGCCACCTCCGATGCACGCCTCAAGGTTGCGCCGCCAAGCCTGGAGCTGAGCCGACTCAAGGGCGATTTCAGTTTCGATCTCGACAAGGGGCTGAGCGGGAAGAACATCGCCCTGCAGGCATTTGGCAAGCCGGTGACCGCGCAGATAACCGCCGGGGGCCAGCCTGGGCAGATGCAGACGCGTATCAGCGCGAATGGCCACGTGGCGCTCCGGGCCTTGACCGACTGGCTGCAGTTCAAGCAGCCCTTGCCGGCGTCCGGTGACCTGCCCTATCAATTGCAACTCAACCTTGGCAGCCGCGACAACAGTCTGAGCGTGAATTCGTCGCTCAAAGGCCTTGCAATCGATTTGCCTGCGCCGTTCGGCAAGGCCGCAGCAGATACCCGTGAGAGCCGATTCAGCATGAGCCTGCAGGGGCCTGAGCGGCGTCTGGATGCTGCCTACGCCGACCTTGCCCGCTTTGCCTATGCCGCGCCCAGCCAAAACCTGGCGCAAGGTCGCGGCGAACTGCTGCTGGGGGCAGGGCAGGCGCAGGTGCCAGCTGGGCAGGGCCTGCGTGTACGGGGGCGCCTCGAGAGCCTGGACCTGGCGCCCTGGCAGGCGCAGATGACGCAGATGAGTGGCGACGACCCTGGCGCAAGTGCCCGGCAGACTCTGCAGAGCGTAGACCTGAGCATCGGCCAGTTGAAGGCCCTTGGCATGGACCTGAACCAGGCGGTCGTGCGTCTGGCCCGGGGAGGCCCAGCGTGGGATCTGCGCCTGGACAGCAAGGAAGTCATCGGCAATGCACGTTTACCCGATGCCAAGGGCGCACCGATGACCGTGCGCCTGCAGACCTTGCGCCTGCCACCAGCGGACCCGGCGCAGGCACAGGCCGAGGAAGGCCCTGACCCGCTGGCCTCGTTCGACCCACGCAAGGTACCGGCACTGGACCTGACCATCGACAAGCTGTACCGCGGCGACGACCTGTACGGCAACCTGGCGCTGAAACTGCGCCCGACCGCTCGAGGGGTGGCAGCTCAGGATATCGACCTCGTCTTCAAAGGCCTGCACATCGACGGCCGGGGCGGCTGGGAAGGTGACAGCGGCGCCACCAGCAGTTGGTACAAGGGCCGCCTGGATGGCAAGAACCTGGCCGACGTGCTCAAGGCCTGGGGCTTCGCGCCTACCGTGACCAGTCGTGACTTCCGTCTGGATGTGGATGGCCGTTGGCCCGGTTCGCCAGCCTGGGTCGGCCTAAACCGTTTCTCAGGCAGCATGGATGCGGCGTTGCGCACAGGGCAGTTCGTCGAAGTGGAGGGCGGCGCGCAAGCCTTGCGGGTGTTCGGCCTGCTCAACTTCAACTCCATCGGCCGGCGTCTGCGCCTGGACTTCTCCGACCTGTTCGACAAGGGCCTGGCCTATGACCGGGTAAAAGGCTTGCTGGTAGCCAGTGACGGCGTCTACGTGACCCGCGAGCCGATCAGCGTGACCGGGCCTTCGAGCAACTTCGAGCTCGACGGTACGCTGGACCTCGTTCGCGACCGGGTCGACGCCAACCTGCAGGTCTCCCTGCCAGTGACCAACAACCTGCCGCTGGCCGCGCTGATCGTCGGCGCACCGGCGGTCGGTGGGGCGCTGTTTCTGGTCGATAGGCTGATCGGTGACCGGGTATCGCGCTTCGCCAGCGTGCACTATCGCATCGAAGGGCCGTGGAAAGAGCCTAGAATCACCTTTGTGAAACCGTTCAACAAGTAGTGCCAGGAGTGCCCATGAAGGTAGCGGTCATCCAGATGGTCAGCCAGGACGATGTGCTGGCCAACTTGCAGCGTGCGGGTACCTTGCTGGAACAGGCGGCATTCGGCGGCGCGAGGCTGGCGGTGCTGCCAGAAAATTTCGCCGCCATGGGGCGCAAGGACGCCGCTGCGCTCGGCCGGGCCGAGGCGCTGGGTGAGGGGCCGATACTGCCCTGGTTGAAACGCACGGCCCGCGACCTCAGATTATGGATTGTTGCCGGCACCTTGCCGCTGCCACCTGCCGATCAGCCTGATGCCAAGGCGCATGCCTGCTCGCTTTTGATCGACGAGCACGGCGAGGTGGTGGCGCGCTACGACAAGCTGCACCTGTTCGATGTGGACGTGGCCGATAACCGCGGCCGTTACCGTGAATCCGACGACTATGCCCATGGCGCGCAAGTGGTGGTGGCCGACACGCCGGCAGGGCGCCTTGGCTTGAGCGTCTGCTACGACCTGCGTTTCCCGGAACTCTACAGCGCGCTGCGCAGTGCCGGCGCGCAACTGATTACGGCACCTGCGGCATTTACTGCGGTCACAGGCGCGGCGCACTGGGAAGTGCTGATTCGTGCCCGGGCGATCGAAACACAGTGCTATGTGCTGGCCGCAGCACAGGGCGGTACCCATCCAGGCCCGCGGGAGACCTATGGGCACGCGGCGATCGTCGACCCCTGGGGGCGGGTCGTCGCCGAACAGGCGCAGGGCGAAGCGGTATTGCTCGCCGAGCGCGACAGTGATGAACAAGCGTCCATTCGGGCGCGCATGCCGGTTGCCTCGCACCGGCGCTTTTTTTCGCAGGACGCCTTGCGGCCTGCGCACACCTCGGAGTGACTATGAGCCAGATGTTATCCACCGTCAGCGAGCAGCTCCTGGCCCCAGGCGGACTGACCCTGGACAGCCTGCAGGCTGTACTGGGCGAGTTGGCCGGGCCGGGCATCGACGCCGCCGACCTGTACTTCCAGGGCCAGATCTCGGAAACCTGGGCGCTGGAGGACGGCATTGTCAAAGAGGGCAGCTTCAACCTTGACCAGGGCGTGGGCGTGCGTGCCCAGTCGGGTGAGAAAACCGGTTTCGCCTACAGCAACGCGATCAACCTCGAGGCTCTGACTTCGGCAGCCCGTGCGGCGCGTTCGATTTCCCGCGCCGGCCAGAATGGCACTGTCCAGGCGTTCCGCAGCCAGGACGTGACGGCCCTGTATGCCCCGGACAACCCGCTGGACGTGCTCAGCCGTGCTGAAAAGGTCGAGCTGCTCAAACGTGTCGATGCCGCCACGCGGGCGCTCGACCCGCGTATCCAGCAGGTCAGCGTGAGCATGGCCGGGG
>NZ_MOMO01000108.1:0-2355 GCF_009933855.1 Pseudomonas sp. SG-MS2
CCGTGCTGACGAAGATATTGCCGGGGTGCATGTCGGCATGGAAGAAACTGTGGCGGAACACCTGGGTGAAAAACACCTCCACACCGCGCTCGGCCAGCAGTTTCATGTCGGTGCGCTGGTCGGCCAGGGTGGCCATGTCGGTCACCGGCACGCCGTAGATGCGCTCCATCACCAGCACCTTGGGGCGGCACAGGTCCCAGTAGACCTGGGGCACGTACATCAGCTCCGAGCCTTCGAAGTTGCGCCGCAGCTGGCTGGCGTTGGCCGCCTCGCGGAGCAGGTCGAGTTCGTCGTAGATGGTTTTTTCGTAGTCGCCGACGATTTCCACCGGGTGCAGGCGGCGGGCATCGGCTGAAGCCCGCTCGGCGCCTTTTGCGATCAGGAACAGCCAGGCAAGGTCCTGGGCGATCACTGGCTTGAGGCCCGGGCGTACTACCTTGACCACCACTTCCTCGCCGGTCTTCAGGCGCGCGGCATGCACCTGGGCCACCGAGGCCGAGGCCAGCGGCTCGACGTCGAAGCGGCTGAACACTTCACCCACCTTGGCGCCAAGCTGGCTTTCGATCAGCGCCACGGCCTGTTTCGGGTCGAACGGCGGTACGCGGTCCTGCAGCAGCATCAGCTCGTCGGCGATGTCGGTGGGCAGCAGGTCGCGGCGGGTGGACAGCAACTGGCCGAATTTGATGAAGATCGGCCCCAGGTCCTGAAGCGCCAGGCGCAGGCGGGCACCCCGGCTGAGTTCGGAGGGTGTGCGAGGCAACCAGCGCCATGGCATCAGCAGGCGCAGGCTGCGCAGCCACCACGGCAGCGGCAGGTCGAAGAGCAGGTCATCGAGGCGGTAGCGGATCACCACGCGCTGGATGCGAAAGAGACGACGGACGGCGAGCAGCTTCATGCGTTATCGCTGGTATCAAGGGATCGGGAGAGGCGCTGCAGGCGCGCCTCGAGGCGTTCTAAATCGACCTTCAGGGTATCGAGCTCGCTGAAGGCGGCTTCGGCTTCGCGCTTGCCTACCAGGGTGCGCGACTCTTCGGCCAGGTACTCGGACAGGTTCTGGCTGAAGCGTGCCAGGCCTTGGCGGGTCCAGCGTGCACGCAGGCGCACGTGGCCGGCGAGCAGCGAGGTGGCGACCGGGCCGAGCCAGCGTTGCAGTTCGTGTTCCCAGTCCAGCTCCAGGTCTTGCAGCACACCGAACAGGTCGAGCAGCACGGCACTGTCGCCATGCAGCTCGACCTGAGGGCTATGCAGCACGGCCGTCTTGTCCTTGGCCACGGCCAGTTGCAGCAGGCTACCGGCTGGCGCGCGCAGGCTGCAGTCGACCTCGCCTTGCCAGTGGGCGGCAAGCATCAGGCCCTCTTCATCGGGCAGGATGAACACTTGCAGGGCCGGCTGGCGACAATCGATTTCGATGACCTTGCCTTCCAGCGCGCCCAGCCGCGGCAATGCCGTGCTGTCCATGCGCAGGACGCGGTTCAGGCCATGTTCGACGCTGGCGAGCAGCCCTGCCAGCAACATCAGGGCTTGATTCCCCGGTGCACGGCGACGATGCCGCTGGTCATGTTGTGGTAGGTGACCCGGTCGAAACCGGCATCGACCATCATGGTCTTGAGGGTTTCCTGGTCGGGGTGCATGCGGATCGATTCGGCGAGGTAGCGGTAGCTCTCGGAATCATTGGTGATCAGCTTGCCGGCCAGGGGCATGAAGGCGAACGAGTAGGCGTCGTAGGCCTTGGACATCAGCTTGTTGGTCGGCTTGGAGAACTCCAGGATCAACAGGCGTCCGCCCGGCTTGAGCACGCGCAGCATCGAGCGGATGGCTTCGTCCTTGTGGGTGACGTTGCGCAGGCCGAAGGCGATGGTCACACAGTCGAAGTGGTTGTCCGGGAATGGCAGTTTCTCGGCGTCGGCCTGGACGAATTCGATGTTGCCGGCAACACCACGATCGAGCAGGCGGTCGCGGCCGACCTTGAGCATCGAGTCGTTGATGTCGGCGAGCACCACTTGGCCGGTAGGGCCGACCAGGCGCGAGAACTTGGCTGCCAGATCACCCGTGCCGCCGGCGATGTCCAGCACCCGATTGCCGCTACGCACACCCGACAGCTCGATGGTGAAGCGCTTCCACAGGCGGTGCATGCCGCCGGAAAGCACGTCGTTCATCAGGTCGTACTTGGCAGCCACCGAGTGGAACACTTCGGCGACTTTCTTCGCCTTCTGGCTCTCGGGCACATCCTGGTAACCGAAATGGGTGGTGGGTTCGGCGTGTTCGCCTTTGCGCTGGTCGTTCATATCGCTTCACCGGAAAAAATTATCGCCATTCTAGGGCGAACGGGCGCATTTGTCTTGGCGGGGTGTACCG
>NZ_MOMO01000109.1:0-19023 GCF_009933855.1 Pseudomonas sp. SG-MS2
GTGGCGCGGTTGCTGTCGGTGCAGGCCGGGCACGACCCGCGCGCGCCCCTGTCGCTCAGTGACGGCCCACGTGACTTTGCCGCCGGGTTGCAGCGCGATTTCAAGGGTGTACGGGTTGGCTGGCTGGGCAACTTTGACGGCTACCTGCCGATGGACGAGGGGGTGATGGGCCTGTGCCAGGCAGCGTTGGCAGACTTCGCCGAGCTGGGCTGCGAGGTCGAGGCGTGCCAGCCGGGCTTCGACCTGGGGCGTTTATGGCAATGCTGGCTCACCCATCGCCACTTCCTGGTGCACGGCAACCTGGGGGCGGCGTATGCCGACCCGGGCAAACGCGCCCAGCTCAAGCCGGAGGCGCAGTGGGAGGTGGAGGGCGGCCTGCGCCTGACCGCAGCGGACGTTTACCAGGCCTCGCTGGACCGCAGCGCGTGGTACCAGGCGCTGGGTAAATTGTTCGAGCGTTACGATTATTTGCTGTTGCCGGCTGCCCAGGTGTTCCCATTCGACGCAGCCGAGCCATGGCCGAAGGTGGTTGGCGGGCAGGCCATGGACACCTACCACCGCTGGATGGAGGTGGTGATTGGCCCGACCTTGGCCGGCCTGCCGAGCATGAGCGTGCCGGTGGGTTTCAACGCCGCCGGGCTGCCGATGGGCCTGCAGATCATAGGCCCGGCCCAGGCCGATCACGCCGTGCTGCAACTGGCCTATGCCCATGAACAACTGACGCGCTGGGTAGCGCGGCGGCCGCCCGGGTGTTTGCAGGCGCGCTGAAAGCCCTGGGCAGGCCCGTATCTTGCTGGGCATGATGACCAACCACGCACAGACAGGGAGGTCGAACCCATGGGTATTACCGCAGACAGCGGTGGCGTGCGCTCGGTGGAGCGGGCACTGGCGATCGTTGAACTGCTTGGCGAGCACCAGGCGCTGGGGCTCGAAGAGCTGCACTACCTGACGGCACTGCCCAAGGCCACGGTATCGCGCATGCTTGCCACCTTGCAGGAACAGGGTTGGGTCTACCGTGGCCTGAGCGACCGCCGTTACCGCTTGTGTGCCCGGCGCCTTTTCGGCGACCGCCAGCTGCGCTTGAAGCGCCAACTGGTGGAACGCGCCGCGCCGCTGCTGCTCGAGCTTTGCGAGCGCACCGGGTTGGTGGCGGACCTTTCTTCTTTCGACGGCGAGCGGCTGGAGGTGATGGAAAGCGCCATCCCGCAGGTGCTGCGCAAGCGCTACCCGCACAACTGCCAGCTCGTCGGGCAGCATGCCAGCTTGTTTCATTCGGCCATGGGCCGGGCGTGCCTGAAGGAGCTGGCGCCGGCTGAGGTGCAGCGCCTGGCGACGCATCAGCGGGTGGGCGATGAAGCGCTGTTGCGAGATATCGAGGCCGATGGGCACAAAGGCTTTGGCCAGCGCACCGAAGGGTTTTGGGAATACCCCGTGCGCTTGCCGTTCCTGATCCGCGCGATTGCCTTACCGGTGCGGGTGGAGGGGCGGCTGGCGGGCAGCATTGCGCTGCACTGGCCGCTGGACCAGGCACCGGTGGAGCGGGTGCTGAGCTTGCACCTGAACAGCTTGGCGGCGACGGTGGGGCAGGTGCAGCACGCGTTGCTGAACTGAGGCGGCTGTACCGGCCTCATCGCCGGCAAGCCGGCTCCCACCGGGGGCAGCGTTCGCCGGTGAATTAGAGGAGAGATCAGAGGGGGGCGCGGGCAGCGTGGTAATCAATCTGGCTGTGGCTGGGCAGGCCGAAGCATCCAATTCAGAAGCATTTGGTTGCAGGTTAGGGAATGTCTTATGGGTGGAGGGCGTAGGCGAGGGCTGCGCCCTCGATCGCCGGCAAGCCTGCTACCACAAGGAGCTGCGTTAACTTTTAGAAATTGGTGAGACAGTTGCTCCAGGGGCGCGCCAGCTTTTAGAAGTTGAGCAAGACAGTTGCTCCCACCGGGGAGCCCACTGCACTCGATAGCGGTCTGTAGGAGCCGGCTTGCCGGCGATGAGGCCATTGAAAACAGCACAAGCCATTTGCCCCAAAGCGGCGTTTGCAGCTATGCCTACAGTCTGACCCGGCAAATAAGGCCCCCCCAAATGTTGGTCGTCGAAAACCTGTGCAAGTTGTTCGCCACTGCCCAAGGCCCGCTGGAGGTGCTGCGCGGGGTGGACCTGACGCTGGCACGCGGCAGCAGCCTGGCCCTGATGGGCGAATCCGGCAGCGGCAAGAGCACCTTGCTGCACCTGCTGGCGGGCCTGGACCGCGCCGACAGCGGGCGCATCCTGATCGATGGCCAACCCCTGGACAACCGCGGCGAAGCTGCCTTGGCACGTTGGCGGCGCGAGGGCATCGGCCTGGTGTTCCAGCAGTACAACCTCATCAGCAGCCTGGACGTGGCCGCCAACCTGGCCTTCCAGGCGCGCCTGGCGGGGCGCCATGACCCGGTCTGGGTGACGCACCTGGCCACCCGGTTGGGGCTGGCCCCGTTGCTGCAACGCTACCCGGAACAACTGTCTGGCGGGCAGCAGCAGCGCGTTGCCATTGGCCGCGCGCTGGCCAGCAGGCCCTTGCTGCTGCTGGCCGACGAACCCACCGGCAGCCTTGACGAGGCCAGCAGCGACGAGGTGTTGGCGCTGCTGCTGCAGCTGGTGCACGAGGCGGGCAGCAGCGTGCTGATGGTGACCCACAGCCAGCGCCTGGCCGCCATGCTGCAGCGCCGCTGCGTGCTGCAGATGGGCCGGGTGCAGGGGTGATGAACAGCTTGCGGATCACCGTGCAGGCCCTGTGCAGCCATTGGTGGCGTCACCGGCTGCAGTGCATCAGCATCTTCACCGGTTTGTGGCTGGCCACGGCCCTGTGGACCGGCGTTCAGGCGCTCAACACCCAGGCGCGCAACGACTACGCACAAGCCAGTGCGGTGCTCGCCGGGCCTGCCCGCCCGCAACTGGTGGCACGCTCGGGGCAGCGCTTCGACCAGGCGCTGTATGTGCAATTGCGCAGGCTGGGCTGGCCAGTGACGCCGGTGCTGGAAGGGCGCTTGCGGCTGGCTGCAGCGCCGCAGGTTGCGCTGCGCCTGGTCGGGATCGAGCCGCTTGGCCTGTTGCCGGGCATGGCCGTTGCCGGTGCCGATGTGCAGGATTTTGACCTGCAGGCGTTCGTGGGTACGCCGGGGCAAGCGTGGGTGGGCCCGGACACGCTGCGCCAGCTGGGGCGCCAGCCCGGCGAGCAGGTGACCACGGTGGACGGGCAGGTATTGCCGCCGCTTACCCTGCATGCGCAGCTGGCACCGGGTGTGGTGGTGGTCGACATCGGCCAGGCGCAGGCCTTGCTCAATGCCCCCGGGCAATTGTCGTGGCTGCTCAGCGACAGTGACCAGCCACTGCCGAGCGACATTGCGGCGAGCCTGAAGGTGCAGCCGCCCGGGGATGATGCCGACCTGCAGCGGCTGACCGCCAGCTTTCACCTGAACCTCACCGCCCTCGGCCTGCTGGCCTTCGTGGTGGGGCTGTTCATTGCCCATGCGGCCATTGGCCTGGCGCTGGAACAGCGGCGCGGGTTGATCCGCACCTTGCGCGCTTGCGGTGTGAGCTTGCAGGTGCTGCTGGCAGCCCTTGCCCTGGAGCTGGGGTTGTTTGCCGTGCTGGGCGGTGTGGCAGGCGTGGCTGCAGGTTACCTGCTGGCCGCACTGATGCTGCCTGATTTCGCCTCCAGCCTGCGCGGGCTTTATGGCGCCCAGGTGGCGGGGGAGTTGCACTTGCCGGCCACCTGGTGGCTGGCAGGCATCGCCGTCAGCCTGTTGGGCGCGCTGCTGGCGGGGCTCGACAGCCTGCTGCGTGCCGCGCGCCTGCCATTGCTGGCCTTGGCGCAGCCCCAGGCCTGGCGCCTGGCGCAAGTGCCGTGGTTGCGGCGCCAGGGTGTCGCCGGCGCCGTGCTGCTGATGGTGGCGGCGGGCTGCGGCTACCTGGGCAATGGGCTGCCCAGTGCATTCGGCATGCTGGCGGCTTTGCTGCTGGCGGCGGCGCTGTTGTTGCCGGGGTTGCTGGCGCTCTTGCTCGGCGGCCTGGCGCGGGTGTGCAAGCGCCCGCTGGCGCAGTGGTTCGTTGCCGACAGCCGCCAGCAACTGCCGGCCTTGAGCCTGGCGTTGATGGCGCTGTTGCTGGCCTTGGCCGCCAGTGTCGGGGTTGGCGGCATGACCGAAGGCTTTCGCCGCACCTTCATCGGCTGGCTGGACCAGCGCCTGGCCGCCGATGTGTACGTCACGCCCCGCGACAGCGCGCAGGCGCAGCAGATCTACGCGCGCTTGCTGGCAGACCGTACCGTCAGCGCGGTGCTGCCCAGCTGGCGGGTGGACTGGCGCCTGCAGCAGTGGCCGGTGCAGGTACAGGGGGTGGATGATCACCCTTTCTACCGCCAGCACTGGCCACTGCTGCAGCAGGCACCGGGCGCCTGGCAGGCGCTGGCCGCCGGCCGTGGTGCAATGCTCAGCGAGCAACTTGCCCGTCGCCTTGGCCTGGCTGTAGGGCAGACGCTGCAGTTGCCTGGCGAGCCGCCCCAGGCCATGACCGTGGTGGGCGTTTATGCCGACTATGGCAACCCCAAGGGCCATGTGCTGGTCAACGCCGGCTGGTTGCGTAGCCATGCACCAGCGGCCAGCCTCGCGGGTTTCAGCCTGCTGGTGCGGCCTGAACGGGTGGCTGCGCTGAAGGATGAACTGCAACGGCGCTATGCCCTGGATGACAATCAGGTGGTGGAGCAGGCCCGCCTCAAAGCCTGGTCCAGCGAGGTGTTCAGCCGCACCTTTGCGGTCACAGCGGCATTGAACAGCCTGACCCTGGGGGTTGCCGGCGTGGCGTTGTTCATCAGCCAGCTGACCTCGAGCCAGCGCCGCCTGGGGCAATTGGCGCCGTTGTGGGCCTTGGGTGTGCCACGGCGCTGGCTGGCCTGGCTGAGCCTGGGGCAAACGCTGATGCTCAGCTGTTTCACCGTGCTGCTGGCGATCCCCTTGGGCCTGCTGCTGGCCTGGTGCCTGGTGGCGGTGGTGAATGTGCAGGCGTTCGGCTGGCGTCTGCCTTGGCATGTATTTACCGGGCAACTGGTGCAACTGGCCGTGCTGGGCCTGTTGACCAGCCTGCTGGCCAGTGCCTGGCCGTTGTGGCAACTGGCACGCAGCCAGCCAGGTGCGCTGTTGAGGCAATTTGCCGATGAAAGCTGAAACCTTGCTATTGATGGCCTGCCTGCTGCTGGCAGGGTGCGACCCGCCTGCGCCAGAACCCAAGAGTTATGCGGGCCTGGGTGACGATGCGGCGGCGTTCAGGCAGGTGATACCAGGGCATGCGCTGGAATTTCCACGTGACCATGGCGCGCATGGGGGCTTTCGTATCGAATGGTGGTACGTCACCGCCAACCTGCGCGATGCCCAGGGCCGTGACTGGGGTGTGCAATGGACGTTGTTCCGCTCGGCCTTGCGGCCTGGGCCTGAGACCTGGAACTGGAACAGCCCCAACCTGTGGATGGGCCACGCCGCGCTGACCGGCCCGGGCGGCCACCAGGTCAGTGAAACGCTCGCGCGCGGTGGGGTTGGCCAGGCGGGCGTCGAGGCACAACCGTTCCGGGCGTGGATCAACGACTGGTCGCTGCAGGGCAAACCCGGAGTCGACCGCCTGCAGATGCGGGCCAGGGGCCAAGGGTTTGGTTATGACCTTGCCCTCACCAGTGATCAGCCGCTGCTGCTGCACGGTGTGCAGGGTTACAGCGAAAAATCCGGCAAGGGCCAGGCGTCGTACTACTACAGCCAGCCGTTCTACACGGTCAGTGGCGAGGTCGAGCGCGAGGGGCAGCGGGTCGCCGTCACAGGGCAGGCCTGGCTTGACCGGGAATGGAGCAGCCAGCCGTTGGCCGCCGGGCAAAGTGGCTGGGACTGGTTTTCGCTGCACCTGGGCACGGGCGCCAAGCTGATGCTGTTCCAGGTGCGCGAGGACCAGGGGCCGCCTTACCGCGCGGGCACCTGGGTCGATGCCCAAGGGCAGGCGCGTGCGCTGCAGGGCGGGCAGATCGAGCTGACACCGCTGGCCTGGACGCGGCAGGACAATGGCAAAAAGGTGCCCACCCGTTGGCGGGTCAAGGTGCCAGCGGTACAGGTGGATGTCGAGGTGGATGCGCTGGAGCCCAAGGCCTGGATGGGCACACGCTTCCCTTACTGGGAGGGCCCGGTGCGTGTGGGTAAGGAGGGGCGTGGGTATCTGGAAATGACGGGCTATTGAGGTACTGCACCTGCCTGGGTGCAGTACCTGTGGGGGCATCGGTATGCCGCTGGTGAGGCCCGGGCAGGCCTACTTGAAGCCCGTCACTGCATGCGGCACGTAGGGCGCTTGCAAGCGCTCCACTTCTTCGGCGCTGAGCTCGAACTGCAACGCGCCAATCGCATCATCGAGCTGCGCCACCTTCGACGCGCCCACGATCGGCGCCGAAACCCCTTGCTTGCCCAGTACCCAGGCCAGCGCCACCTGCGCCATGGGCACGCCACGCTCGCGGGCTATCTGTTCGACCACATCGATCACCCGGCCGTCTTCCACTTCGGTTTTTTCATAGAACGACCGGCCGGAAATGTCGGTACGGGTACGTTCAGTCTGCTGGCCATGCGGGCGGGTCAGCCGGCCGCGGGCCATCGGGCTCCAGGGCATCAGGCCCACGCCCTGGTCCAGGCACAGCGGGATCATTTCGCGCTCTTCCTCGCGGTAGATCAGGTTGAGGTAGTTCTGCATCGACACGAAGCGGCTCCAGCCGTTGCTGGCCGCCACCTGCTGGGCTTTGGCGAACTGCCAGGCATACATCGAGGATGCGCCGATGTAGCGCGCCTTGCCGGCTTTGACCACATCGTGCAGCGCCTCCATGGTCTCCTCGATCGGGGTGTGGTAGTCCCAGCGGTGGATCTGGTAGAGGTCGACATAGTCGGTCCCAAGCCGGGTGAGGCTGGCGTCGATGTTGGCCATGATCGCCTTGCGTGACAGGCCCTGCTCGTTGGGCCGGGTGCTGCCTTCCCACATGTTGGCCGGGAAGAACACCTTGGTGGCGATCACGGTTTCTTCGCGGCGGGTGAACGCCTTCAGCAGCTTGCCCAGGATCAGCTCCGAGGTGCCGGCCGAGTAGCTGTTGGCGGTGTCGAAGAAGTTGATGCCTTGCTCCACGGCGTGGCGGATGATCGGGCGGCTGTCGGCTTCGCCGAGGGTCCAGGGGTGGGTGCCGGCGCCCGGCTCGCCGAAGGTCATGCAGCCCAGGCACAGTTTCGAAACATCCAGGCCGGTGTTGCCCAACTTGACGTACTGCATCTGCTTCTCCTCGGTGGTCGTTTGCGATGGGGGAAGCTTAGCGGGGCTGTGGGCGTGCGGAAATCCCGTATCGGTGCAGGCGAGCTCTGCAGAAATTCACAAGCGCAGCAGTGGCTTGACCTGTTGCTGCAAAAAATCGGTGACGGCCTTGATGCGCGGTGTGTTGCGCACGTCTTCATGCACGGCCAGCCATAGTTCGATGCTCATGGTCTGTGTTTCGTCCCCGATGGCCTGCAGGCCATGCTCCTGGGCCATGAATGCCGGCAGGCAGGCAATGCCGATGCCGCCGGCAGCGGCCTGGGCCTGGATGCGCAAATCGTTGCTTTGCACTACAAAGGGCTGGTGGTGGGTCTGGGCGAGCAGCCACTGTTGCTGCGCCGACTTGGCCTGGGACTGGTCGTAGCCGATATAGCGCGGCGTGCTTGTGCTGCGCAGGTAGCCGGGGGCGGCGTACAGGCGGTAATCCAGGTAACCCAGCAGGCTGGCTACCAGGGTGGGCTCGCTGGGCCTGGCCAGGGCCACGCTGATATCGGCCTCGCGGCGTGCCAGCGAGGCGCGCGACTTGCTGCCGACCAGTTTCAGGTGCAACTGCGGGTAGCGGTTGCACAGGGTGGCCAGGCGCCGCGCAATGAGGCTGCCGAGCAAGGCGGGCGGGGCGGCCAGTACCACCTGGCCTTCAACCTGCTGCTGGCCTGCGCTGGCGAAGTGTTCCAGGGCGAAGGAGGCCTGGGTCATCTGCTCGGCGTACTCGCCCACCCTACGGCCTTGCTCGGTCAGCACGTAAGCCCTGGGGCGGCGGTCGACCAGCTTGAGGTTTAGCGCAGCTTCCAGCGCGGCGATGCGCCGGGCCACGGTGGCGTGGTCGACGCCCAACTGCTTGGCTGCGGCCGACAGGGAGCCGGTGCTGATGAAGGCGCAGAAATGGCGCAGGTCTTCCCAATCGAACATGGCGGGCCTCTGTGGTGGAGGGCCATGATAAAGCCTCTTGGCGATTCCCACGAGCTGAGCCGGCTCCAATGCCGGCACACACGTTTCGCGTCAATTTCAAAAGCACCGCCATAGCTGCCGGAGCCGGCTTGCCGGCGGTGGGGCAACACAAATAACTGATGCTAGGATGGCTGCCTCTCCTTACCCGGATACCGCCATGCAGCCCCTCGACCACCTGTCCTTGCACCTGTTCATCGTGGTCTGCGAAGAGGGCACCATCGCCCGCGCCGGTGAGCGGGCGTTCATGGCGCCTTCGGCTGTCAGCAAACGTATCTCGGACATCGAAGCGCGCTTTGGCACCACGCTGCTCAAGCGCAGTAAGCGCGGGGTCGAACCCACCCCGGCAGGGCTTGCCCTGTTGCGCCATGCCCGCGGCCTGACCCGGGCCATGGAGCGCCTCGACAGTGAGCTGAGCGAATACGCCGAGGGCGCCCGGGGGCATGTGCGGGTGCTGGCCAATGTCTCGTCGATCATGGAGTTTCTGCCCGAGGAACTGTCGGCCTTCATGCTGGAAAACCCGTTGATCCAGGCCGATATCGAAGAGCGCTTCAGCCCCGATGTGGTCCGTGGCGTGGCGGAGGGCAATGCCGACCTGGGTATCTGCAGGAAGTCCACCGCAGTCGGCGGCCTTGAGTTCGTGCCTTATCGGCAAGACCACCTGGCGGTGGTGGTCGGTGCCAGCCACCCGCTGGCAGCGCGCAGCAGCATTGCCTTTGCCGAAACGCTTGGCTACGAGCACCTAGGGCTGTCGGCGTTCGCCACGTTGAACAGTTTCATGTGCAAGAGCGCCGAGGCAGCTGGCAAGGAATTGCGTTTTCGCTCGTACGTGTCGTCGTTCGATGCGGCCTACCGGCTGGTGCAGTTCGGCCTGGGCCTGGCGGTGTTCCCGCAGGAGGCGGTGGCGCGTTATGCGCCACTGTTCGACTTGCGGGTGATCCCGCTGACCGATGACTGGGCGTTGGGTGAGTTCGTCATCTGCATGCGTGACCGGCACGCGCTGTCGCTGTCGGCGCGGCGCCTGCTGGACCACTTGCTGCTGCGCGCGCCGGCCTGGCAGGCCATGCCCTGATATCCATCGCGGCTGACGATGGATCAGCCCGTGAAAGACGTCTTTTCTGCCCGCCATGCTGCTCTTACTCTGGCCACACGCTTCAGACAGAGAGCCCCCTGATGACAACAATAACAATCAATGAAGTCGGCCTGCGCGATGGCCTGCAGAGCCTGCAGACGGTCATGCCGACTGCCGCCAAGCTGCGCTGGATCGACAGCGCGTATGCCGCTGGCGTGCGCCACATGGAAGTTGCCTCGTTCGTGCCGGCCAGGCTGTTGCCGCAGATGGCCGACGCCAAACAGGTGGTCGCCCACGCACTGACCTACCCGGGCCTGCTGGTTACGGTACTGGCCCCTAACCTGCGCGGTGCCCAGGATGCACTGGAGTCTGGTGCGCAACGCGTCGTCGCCCCAGTGTCGGTAAGCAACGCCCACAGCATGGCCAACGTACGCCGCACGCCGCAGGAAATGGTTGAGGAGCTGGGGCGCATGTGCCAGCTGCGCAGCGAGATGGGCCGGCATGACGTGCAGATGATCGCCGGCATGTCAGTGGCCTTCGGCTGCACCCGTCAGGGTGATGTGCCGCTGGGTGACCTGTGCGCATTGACACGCCAGGTGATCGAGGCGGGTTGCGACCTGGTGTCGCTGGCCGACACCACCGGCTACGCCAACCCCGGGCAGGTAGCCATGGTGATCCCGGCGGTGCGGGCCATTGCCGGGGAGCGCCTGCGCGCCGCGCACTTCCACGACACCCGTGGCCTGGCGCTGGCCAACAGCCTGGTCGCCGTGCAGCAAGGTATCCGCGAGCTGGACGCCTCGCTGGCCGGCCTTGGCGGTTGCCCGTTCGCGCCAGGTGCCTCCGGCAATACCGTGACCGAAGACCTGGTGTTCATGCTGCAAAGCATGGGTTACGACACCGGCATCGACCTGCAGGCATTGATCGACTCACGCCAGGTACTGCGTGATGCCTTGCCCGATGAACCCCTGTACGGCGCGCTCGCCCGCGCCGGCCTGCCGCTCAACTACTAAGGGCTACCCGCATGTCCAGACTCCCCTTGGACGGCATTCGTGTCGTTGAGATTTCGCACATGGTCATGGGCCCCACCTGCGGCATGATCCTCGGTGATCTTGGCGCTGAAGTGATCAAGATCGAGCCTACCCGTGGCGATGGCACACGGCGCTTGCTCGGCGCAGGCGCCGGGTTTTTCCGCACCTTCAACCGCAACAAGCAATGCATCGCCGTGGATGTGGAAACGCCCCAGGGCCGGGATGCCGTGCTGGCGCTGATCGACACGGCCGATGTGTTCATCGAGAACTTCAAGCCAGGGCGCATGCATACGCTCGGCTTTGACTACGCCGCTCTGCGCGAGCGCAACCGGCGGCTGATCTACGCCTCGCACAAGGGCTTTCTCAGCGGCCCTTACGACAATCGGCTGGCTCTGGATGAAGTGGTGCAGATGATGGCGGGCCTGGCCTACATGACCGGGCCGGTGGGGCGGCCGCTGCGTGCGGGCAGTTCGGTGAACGACATCATGGGCGGCATGTTCGGCGCCATCGGTGTGCTGGCCGCGCTCAACGAGCGCAACAGCACCGGCGTTGGCCGCGAGGTACAGAGCGCACTGTACGAGAACTGCGTGCTGCTGGCCGCCCAGCACATGCAGCAGTTTGTGGTCACGGGGGAGGCGGCAGCGCCAATGCCAAACCGTATCAGTGCCTGGGCCATTTATGATGTGTTCACCTTTGCCGGGGGCGAGCAGATGTTTGTCGCCGCCACAGGGGAGGGGCAGTGGCAGGCGCTGTGCACCGTGCTTGGCCAGGCGGCATTGCGCGACGACCCCACCCTGGCCAGCAACAACGACCGGGTGTTGCAGCGCCCGCGTTTGCTGGCGCACCTGGCCGAGGTATTCGCCACACTTGATGCGCAGCAACTGGCGGTCGAGCTTGAGGCCAATGGCATCCCCTTCGCGCCGATCCGTCGCCCGGAGGAGCTGTTCGATGACCCCCACCTGATGCAAAGCGGGGGCATGGCCGACCTCACCCTGGAGGACGGCAGCAGCACGCCGATGCCACTGCTGCCGCTGGCGCTCGATGGCCAGCGCCTGCAACCGCGCAGGCCGATCCCGCGTATCGGCGAGCACACCCAGAAAGTCATGCGCGAGCTTGGTTACAGCGATGCGCACATTGCCGAGCTGTGCGCCGCAGGCGTGCTCAAGACTGACGAGCAGGAGCGCTGAAAATGGCCATCTACCGATACGACACGCTTGTCCCTAACCTGCACCCGGAAACCTTCGTTGCCGAGCAAGCTACGGTGATCGGCGATGTCACGCTGGCGCAAGGCGTTAGTGTGTGGCCGCAAGCGGTGCTGCGCGGCGACAATGAACCGATCCACATTGGCCAGCACAGCAATGTGCAGGAGGGCGCGGTGCTGCATGCCGACCCTGGTTTCAACCTGACCGTGGGCAGTGGCGTGACCATCGGCCACCAGGCGATGCTGCATGGCTGCACGATTGGCGATGGTGCACTGATCGGCATACAGGCGGTGGTACTCAACGGCGCGGTCATCGGCCGCAATTGCCTGGTGGGGGCGGGTGCCATCGTCACCGAAGGCAAGGTCTTCCCCGACAATTCACTGATCCTCGGTGCACCTGCCAAAGTGGTGCGTGAGCTGTCGCCAGAGGCCATCGCGCACATGCACGCCAATGCCGCTGACTACGTGCGCAAAGGCCAAGCCTGCAAGGAAAAGCTCGTGCGTATCGGCTAACCCCCTTCAGTGGCGCCCTGAAGGGCGCCGCCGCTCTCCAATAATTACAAGAATGGAGATCCACCATGGTTGCCTTGACCGGTGTTCTGGCGCGTGAGCGCAATGAGCGTCACATCAATGAACTGCTGCTGTACCGGCGGGTGGCCTGGCGCATCATGCCACTGGCCATCATCTGTTTCCTGTTCTCCTATTTCGACCGCATCAACATCAGCTTCGCCAAGACCCAGATGCAGGCCGAGCTTGGCCTGAGCGACGCGGCCTACGGGCTGGCCGCGAGCATGTTCTTCATTGGCTACGTGCTGTTCGAGGTGCCGAGCAGCCTGGGCCTGAAACGCTACGGCGCGCCGGCGTGGATCTGCCGGATCATGGTGTCCTGGGGGCTGGCCACTGCGGCTCTGGTATTTGCCTATACCCATTACACCCTGTACTTCCTGCGTTTTCTGATCGGTGTGATGGAAGCCGGTTTCGGGCCGGCCATCCTGTTCTATCTGGCCTGCTGGTTCCCCCGCAAGCACCTGGCGAAGATGAACGGGCTGTGGTTTCTGGCCGTGCCCTTGGCTGGCGCGGTTGGCGGCCCTGCGGCGGGCTTTTTGCTAGGGACCATGGACGGTGTGCTGGGCCTTGCCGGCTGGCACTGGTTGTTTCTGATGTCGGGCTTGCCGTGCGTGGTGCTGGGCGTGCTGGTGCTGTGCAAGCTCGATCGCGACATTGCGTCGGCCAAGTGGCTGACCCTTGAAGAGAAAGCCCTGTTGCAGGAAAACCTTGCCCAGGACAAACGCGCGGACAAACCGGTGCTGGGCTCGCTGTGGCGGGTGCTGCTGACCCGAGAAGTGGCGATCATGGCGTTCATCTACTACGTGATCAAAAGCGCGTCCTATGGCCTGAATTTCTGGATGCCGCACCTGATCAAGTCATCAGGGGTACAGGACATGCTGTGGGTCGGTGTGTTGTCTGCGCTGCCTTATGCGGTGGCGTGCGTCGGCATGGTGCTGCTCACCCGGCGCTCGGACCGCACCGGCGAGCGCAAGCGCTACCTGGTGTACTGCCTGCTGGCCGCCGCCGTTGGTTACTTGCTCGCGTGCCTGTTCTCGGGCTCGTCGTGGGCGATGATGGCGGCGCTGGTAATGGCGACAGCGGGTACGTTCATTGCCATTCCGATCTTCTGGACCATCCCGCAGTCGACCTTCTCCGGGTTGGCGATTGCAACCGGCACCGCAGCAATCAACTCCGTGGGCCAGCTCAGCGGCATCGTGGCACCGGTGATGGTGGGGCAGATCAACGACATCACAGGCAGCACGTACATGGGCATGCTCTCGATTGCACCGCTCATCCTGCTTGCCTGCCTGGTGGTGATGCGCTACGTCAGAAACCCCAAGGTCTGAACCTGGCACGCCCTTGCCGCTGAACAACAAGAACAATAACAAGGCATAACCCATGAACACTTCCGTCTCACGGCGGGCATCATTGATGCTCGCGGCGTTGTGCTGTGCGTGGCAATCGGCCCAGGCTGCCTTTGTCGCTGACGGCAAAGGCAGCCTGGAGCTGCGCAATTTTTACTTTGATCGTGACTTTCACGGTGCTGCTGCCAGCCAGTCCAGGCGCGGTGAGTGGGCCCAGGGCTCTTTGCTCAAGTGGCAATCGGGCTACACCGAAGGGGTCGTCGGGTTTGGCCTGGACGCGGCAGGGATGCTCGGCGTCAAGCTCGATTCGTCCCCGGACCGCAGCGGCAGCGGGCTGTTGCCCCGCGGCAGCGACAGGCGCGCGGTGGATGGCTATGGCAAGGCAGTTGCCACCGTCAAGGCGAAGCTTTCGCAGACCCAACTGCAGCTGGGTGGTTTGAGCCCCCAGTTACCATTGCTGGTGTCGAACTACAGCCGGTTGTTCCCGCAGTGGTTCAAGGGTACGCAGTTGGTCAGCAAGGACTTGGACCGTTTCACCTTTACCTTGCTGCAGGTCGATGCCACCAAGCTGCGCGACTCCACCGACTTTGAAAGCCTCACCGCCATGGCGCAACAGGGCGCCTATTCGGCAACGGTGACCAGCGACCGCCTGTACTACGCGGGTGTCGATTATCAGCCGGCGAAGAGCCTGACCCTCAGCGTGCACACCAGTCAGCTTGAAGACCTGTTCCAGCGGGACTTTGCGGGGTTCAAGTACAGGGCCGGCCTTGGGCCGGGGGAGGCATTCACCGAATGGCGCTGGTTCAACGCGCACGACCAGGGCAGGGCGTTGCTGGGCGAGGTGGATAACCGGACCTTGAGCACCAACATCGGCTATGGCCTGCACGGGCATACCTTCAGCGGTGGTTACCAGAAGGCCAGTGGAAATACCGCCTATGCGTATGTTGGCGGGACCGATACCTACCTGTTCAGCGAGCAGCAGGTGAGCACGTTTGCCTTGGCCAACGAGCGTGCATGGATGCTGCGTTACGACTACAACTTTGCAGCATTGGGCATCCCGGGGCTGACGTTCAATGTGCGCTACGTCAAGGGTGACCAGGTCGACCCACAGCGGATTGCCAGCAGCAAAGGCCGGGCGCTGGCCGCGCGGGGTGGCGAAGGTGAGGAATGGGAGCGGACCACCGACATCAGCTATGTCGTGCAGTCGGGGGTGTTCAGGAACCTGTCGCTGCGTTGGCGCAATGCGACCATGCGCTCCAATTTTGCCGATGCGGCGGATGAAAATCGGGTGATCGTGGGGTACACGGTCGAGTTTTGAGCGGTGGAGTACAAATGTGCTCTTAGGTTGATATCGGGTGTGTTGGAAGGGGCCGTTCTGGGCGCATGTCATCAAGTTAACGGCGTTGGGAGGGCCTAACGCCCTCTATGAAACCGGTTTCAAAATGTTTCCGAACCAGCTAGATTACGCGGCTTTCTCAGGGCCTCTCCCTGATCCAAACCCAGACGGCGCAACCCAAGGCCGCCCCAATGCTGATGAGGACTTGCAATGCCTGAGCATGCCCCCGACAACCCGCGCCGGGACTTCCTGCGCAAAACGTTGACCCTTATTCCCGTGGTCACCGTGGCTGCCAGCACAGGCCTTGGTGCCGGCCAGCTGCTGGCCCAGCCGGCCCGCGAACCCAAGGTGCCCGCTACACCGCCCGCTGGCCATTACCAGCCGACTTTCTTCACCGCCGAAGAATGGGCCTTCGTGCAGGCGGCGGTGTCGCGCATCATCCCCGCTGACGAACTGGGCCCCGGCGCACTCGAAGCAGGCGCCGCTGAGTTTATCGATCGCCAGATGAACACCCCCTATGCCACAGGTGCCCAGTGGTACATGCAGGGCCCGTTCAAGGCCGACGCCGCGCCAGAGCTTGGCTACCAGCTGCAACTGAGCCCCCAGCAAATCTACCGCCTGGGCATCGCCGCTGCGGATGCATGGTGCAAAAACGCCAGCGGTAAAACCTTTGCCGAGCAAGATAGCGCTACCCGAGACAAGGTTCTCGGCAAGATCGAAGCCGGTGAAATCGTTTTCGAACAGTTGCCTGCCAAGGTGTTTTTCAGCCTGCTGGTGCAGAACACCCGCGAGGGGTTCTTCTGCGACCCGATTCACGGTGGCAACAAGGGTATGGTCGGCTGGACGCAAATCGGCTTCCCCGGCGCCCGTGCAGACTTCATGGACTGGGTCGAGCGCAACGAGCCTTACCCGTTCCCGGCAGTATCGATTCGTGGCGAGAGGGCGTAAGGCATGGCCAATGCAATGAAGAAGGTCGATGCGGTGATCGTCGGTTTCGGCTGGGCGGGCGCCATCATGGCCAAGGAACTCACCGAGGCCGGTTTGCAGGTGGTCGCGCTGGAGCGCGGGCCGATGCAGGACACCTACCCCGAGGGCAGCTACCCGCAGGTCATCGATGAGCTGACTTACAGCGTGCGCAAGAAGCTGTTCGTGGATGTCTCCAAAGAAACCGTCACCATCCGCCACAGTGTCAACGATGTCGCGCTGCCCAACCGCCAGCTCGGTGCCTTCCTGCCCGGCAAGGGCGTGGGCGGCGCAGGCCTGCACTGGTCCGGCGTGCATTTTCGTGTAGACCCGATGGAGCTGCGCATGCGCAGCCACTACGAAGAGCGCTACGGCAAACGCTTCATCCCTGAACACATGACGATCCAGGACTTTGGCGTGAGCTACGAGGAGCTAGAACCCTGCTTCGACTTCGCCGAGAAGGTCTTCGGCACCTCGGGCCAGGCCTGGACCGTGAACGGCAAGGTGGTCGGCGAAGGGAAGGGCGGCAACCCTTATGCACCGGACCGCTCCAACCCCTTCCCGCTGGTGTCGCAGAAGAACGTGGTGTCGGCGCAGCTGTTCCAGAAGGCAACCGCCAGCCTGGGCTACAAGCCCTACAACCTGCCTTCGGCCAACACCTCGGGGCCCTACACTAACCCCTATGGGGCGCAGATGGGGCCGTGCAACTTCTGTGGCTTCTGCAGCGGCTACGTGTGCTACATGTACTCCAAGGCGTCGCCCAACGTGAACATCCTGCCGGCGCTGCGCCAGGTACCCCATTTCGAGCTGCGGGCCAATGCCCATGTGCTGCGGGTGAACCTGGACGACAGCAAGCGCAAGGCTACCGGGGTGACCTACATCGATGCCCAGGGGCGGGAAGTGGAGCAGCCGGCGGACATCGTCATCCTTGCCGCGTTCCAGTTCAACAACGTGCGCCTGATGCTGCTGTCGGGCATCGGCAAACCCTATGACCCGATCAAGAACGAAGGGGTTGTGGGGCGCAACTTCGCCTACCAGAACATGGGCACGGTGAAAGCGTTCTTCGACAAAGACACCTACACCAACAACTTCATCGGCGCCGGCGGCAACGGGGTGGCGATCGACGACTTCAACGCCGACAACTTCGACCATGGGCCGCACGGTTTCGTCGGCGGCTCGCCGATGTGGGTCAACCAGGCTGGCAGCCGGCCGATTGCCGGTATTGCCAACCCGCCCGGCACGCCCGCCTGGGGCAGTGCCTGGAAGAAGGCCACCGCCGATTACTACACCCACCAGCTGTCGATGGACGCCCACGGCGCGCACCAGTCGTACCGCGGCAACTACCTGGACCTCGACCCGACCTACCGGGATGCCTACGGCCAGCCGCTGCTGCGCATGACCTTCGACTGGCAGGAAAACGACATCAAGATGAACCAGTTCATGGTCGACAAGCTGAGCAAGATCGCCCAGGCGATGAACCCCAAGGCCATCGCCGTGCTAGGCAAGAAGGTCCAGGAACACTTCAACACCGCCAGCTACCAGACCACCCACCTCAACGGCGGCGCGATCATGGGCACCGACCCCAAAACCAGTGCCTTGAACCGCTACCTGCAAAGCTGGGACGTGCACAACGTGTTCGTGCCGGGCGCATCGGCGTTCCCCCAGGGCCTGGGTTACAACCCCACCGGCCTGGTGGCTGCGCTGACCTACTGGTCGGCGCGGGCCATCCGGGAGCAGTACCTGAAAAACCCCGGCCCGCTGGTTCAGGCTTGAGGAGCGATGGCATGAAAAAACTGTTGATCGCGACCCTGCTGCTGGGCACGGGCCTGGCTGCCCAGGCTGATGAAGCTACCGATACGCTGGTGAAGAAGGGCGAGTACCTGGCCCGTGCCGGTGACTGCGTGGCCTGCCATACCGCCAAGGGCGGCAAGCCCTTTGCCGGTGGGCTGCCGATGGAAACGCCCATCGGCACCGTGTATTCCACCAACATCACCCCGGATGCCACCGGCATCGGCCAGTACAGTTTCGAAGACTTCGACCTGGCCGTGCGCAAAGGTGTGGCCAAGGACGGCAGCACGCTGTACCCGGCCATGCCGTACCCGTCCTATGCGCGGGTCAAGGACGAGGACATGCGCGCCTTGTACGCCTACTTCATGCAAGGCGTGCAACCGGTGGCGCAGCCGAACAAGGCCACCGACATCCCTTGGCCGCTGAGCATGCGTTGGCCGCTGGCGATCTGGCGTGGCGTGTTCGCACCAGAGGTGAAAGCCTGGCAAGCGCCGGCCGGTGCCGACCCGGTAGTCAGCCGCGGCGCCTACCTGGTGGAGGGTTTGGGCCATTGTGGCGCGTGCCATACCCCGCGTGCCCTGACCATGCAGGAAGAGGCACTGAGCCCCGCAGATGGCAAGCAGTTCCTGGCCGGCAGTGCGCCGTTGGAAGGCTGGATCGCCAAGAACCTGCGCGGTGACCACAAGGACGGCCTGGGCAGCTGGAGCGAGGAACAGCTGGTGCAGTTCCTTAAAACCGGCCGCAGTGACCGCAGTGCCGTGTTCGGCGGCATGAGCGATGTGGTCGAACACAGCATGCAGCACTTGAGCGATGCCGACCTGACGGCCATTGCCCGCTACCTCAAGACGCTGCCGGCAAGCGACCCGCACGACCAGCCGCATGTGTACGACAAGCAAGTGGCAGAGGCTTTGTGGAATGGCGATGACAGCAAGCCGGGTGCGGCGGTGTACATCGACAACTGCGCTGCCTGCCACCGTACCGACGGCCAGGGGTATACCCGCGTGTTCCCGGCGCTTGCCGGCAACCCGGTGGTGCAGACGGCCGATGCCACCTCGTTGATCCATGTGGTGCTGGATGGCGGCACGGTGCCGGCGACGCATACCGCGCCGTCGAAGCTCACCATGCCAGCGTTCGGCTGGCGCTTGAGCGACCAGGAAGTGGCTGAGGTGGTGAATTTCATCCGCAGCAGTTGGGGTAACCAAGGCAGTGCTGTTTCGGCCAGTGATGTGAAAGCCATCCGATAACGCCGGCGCCTGGCGTCATACCTTGAGGGGCTTGCCGGCGATGCAGGCGCTGCGGTGCATGGCACCGGCCTTGCCGGTGATCGCCGGCAAGCCGGCTCCTACAGGGTTGGCGTCGGCTGTAGACATTGAGTATGTCAGTGCCACGGAAGGTGGTGAAACCGCTTGGATGCCATTCGATCAGGCCGG
>NZ_MOMO01000110.1:0-2103 GCF_009933855.1 Pseudomonas sp. SG-MS2
GGTGCAGCCCGTTGGTGGGTTCATCCAGCACATACAGCGTGGCGCCGCGGGCGGTGCGCTGCAGTTCGGTGGCCAGCTTGATCCGCTGCGCCTCGCCGCCGGACAGCTCTGTGGCCGGCTGGCCCAGGCGCAGGTAGCCCAGGCCGATGTCCTGCAGCACCTGCAGGCAGCGCCGGGCCGGGGGCTGTTCGGCAAACACTTCAAGCGCCTGGTCGACGGTCAATTGCAGTACCTGGGCGATGGTCATGCCTTGCCATGTCACGGCCAGCGTCTGGGGGTTGTAGCGTGCGCCGAGGCAGGTCGGGCAGGGCGCATAGACGCTGGGCATGAACAGCAGCTCGACACTGACGAAGCCTTCGCCCTCGCAGGTCGCGCAGCGGCCCTTGGCGACGTTGAACGAGAAGCGCCCGGCATCGTAGCCAAGGGCCTTGGCCTGCTCGGTAGCGGCGAACAGCTTGCGCACATGGTCGAACAGCCCGGTGTAGGTGGCCAGGTTGGAGCGTGGCGTGCGGCCGATGGGTTTCTGGTCGACCTGCACCAGCCGCTTGATGCACTCCAGCCCCGCGCTCACGCGCCCGCTGCTGGGCTGCTCGGGCGCGTCTTCAAGGCTCTGTTCCTCGGCATCGGCCGGCTGTGCGGCATGGCCCAGGTGTGCACTCACCAGCTCCAGCAAAGCCTGGCTGACCAGGCTCGACTTGCCCGAGCCAGAGACGCCAGTGACCGCGGTGAAGCAGCCCAGCGGAAACTGCGCACTGAGCTCACGCAGGTTGTTGCGGGTAATGCCTTCAAGCCGCAACCAGGCTTGCGCCGGGCGCGGCGTGCGGCTGGCCGGCTGCTGCCCGGCGAACAGGTAGGCGCCGGTGCGTGACGCCGCAACCTGTGCAAGGCCCGGTGGCGGGCCGCTGTAAAGCACCTGGCCGCCGTGTTCACCCGCCGCAGGGCCGACATCTATCAGCCAGTCGGCCCTGCGCATGGTGTCCAGGTCGTGCTCCACCACATACACCGAGTTGCCCGCCTGTTTTAGCCGCTGCAGCGCCTCGAACAGCGCCTCGCTGTCGGCCGGATGCAGCCCGGCCGACGGCTCGTCGAGCACATAGATGACGCCAAACAGCTGCGAGTTGAGCTGGGTGGCCAGGCGCAGGCGCTGCAGCTCGCCCGAAGAAAGCGTCGGTGTGCTGCGCTCCAGGGCCAGGTAGCCGAGCCCCAGGTCGATCAGCGGCGCGATGCGCTCCAGCAACTCGTGGGCGATGCGCTGTGCGGCCAGGCGTTTTTCCAGCGTCAGGGTGTCTTCATGCTGCTCCAGGTAACCGGGTGCCGCCACTGTGCGCAACACCTCGGCCAGTGCCTGCAGCGGCAGGCGCGACAGCTCGCCGATGTCGCGGCCGGCGAAGGTGACTGCCAGCGCTTCACGCTTCAGGCGTTTGCCCTGGCACAGCGGGCAAGGGCTGGGGCGCATGAACTGGGAGACGCGTTTGCGCATCTGCGCACTCTGCGAATGCATGAACGTGTGCATCACATAGCGCCGGGCACCGCTGAAGGTGCCCTGGTAGCTGGGTTCGAGCTTGCGCTTGAGCGCGGTGCGGGTCTGCGCCGGGGTGAGGCCGGCGTACACCGGTACGGTGGGTGTCTCGTCGGTGTAGAGGATCCAGTCGCGTTGCTCTTGGGGCAATTCACGCCAGGGGATGTCGACGTCGTAGCCCAGGGTCACGAGAATGTCGCGCAGGTTCTGCCCCTGCCAGGCCATTGGCCAGGCTGCCACCGCCCTTTCACGTATGGTTAGCGACGGGTCGGGGACCATGGTCGCCTCGGTCACCTCATAAACCCGGCCCAGGCCATGGCATTCGGGGCAGGCGCCCTGGGGCGTATTGGGCGAAAAGTCCTCGGCATACAGCATCGGCTGGCCCGCCGGGTAGCTGCCGGCGCGGGAGTAGAGCATGCGGATCGAACTGGCAAGGGTGGTGACGCTACCCACCGACGAGCGCGCACTAGGGGTACCGCGTTGCTGCTGAAGGGCCACGGCTGGCGGCAGGCCCTCTATGGCGTCGACATCCGGCACGCCGACCTGGTCGATCAGGCGCCGGGCATAGGGCGCGACCGATTCGA
>NZ_MOMO01000111.1:0-3008 GCF_009933855.1 Pseudomonas sp. SG-MS2
ATTTTGGCTATTTTAAGGTCTGTTGGAGAGCTGTATTGCTCGATGATTTTGGCTATTTTAAGATCTGTTGGAGAGCTGTATTGCTCTATGATTTTGGCTATTTTAAGATCTGCTGGAGAGCTGTATTGCTCGATGGTTTTGGCTATTTTTAGATCTGCTGGAGAGCTGTATTGCTCTATGATTTTGGCTATTTTAAGATCTGTTGGAGAGCTGTATTGCTCGATGGTTTTGGCTATTTTAAGATCTGCTGGAGAGCTATATTTCTCCATAATTTTGTTCATTTGTAGTGCTGGCGGGGAATAGAGCTGCTCCATAATCTTAGCCATCGTTTGACCCAGTGGTGAGTTAAGCTTTTCTAAAAGCTTTGCAATGCGCTGGCTGCTGGTTTTTTCAGAATCAAAATCATCCTTGTCCATCGGTTATCCCTTTTTAAGTTTTTTATTGGATTGGTTCACTTGGAATGGAGTGGCTTTCTGGGCTTGGCCTATGCTGCATAGCCATTTTAGCGACTTAGGCCCAAGTGAGGAACGTACTAATTAGAAAAAATTGAGCTGCATTGTCCGTTGCTCAGGGCACCTGTCGAGGTTAGGCGACGCCTTCACCACGCTGAATCCGTCGGCAGGTGCCCTGGCGACGTTGAGCGGCTTCCAGTGTTGGCGAAGTCGCTGTCAAGCGGTGACAAACTACTAACTTCGCTCTAATGATGGACGCGCGCTGCAATATCCTTTACAAAAATAATATATATTAGCAATCAATTAGCAAGCCCAGAATGACCACGGCTCTGTTCGGTGCAAGCGCAACTCTCACCAGCCTGCACTGCGAGCTTAGGAGCGATCAGGCTGGAAGTTAATCACGTACAGCCTGAATGATTGTTGTCGTTTCGACCACGGTAGCCGTTTCGATGACTTCAACAGTTGCCCCCTGCCGAGCTCTGCGCTCGTGCAGCCCATGCACAGTTCCACCGGCGCTATCAAAGCAATTTTGTATAATTTCAAAATACTGGGAGTCGGAGGACTGATAGTGACGATAGATTGCGAATGCCACCAGATCCGCAAGCTGGATCATCCTCGAGGCTTTCGAGTCCAGGAAAAGGGGCACCTCGGCGAAGTTTGTGAGCTTTCCGAAAGAATGGCCGTCATGCTTGAACGTTCGGGCCATGTTCTGGATGCTTTTTTCGGTTGTCGATTTGTCGAAAACGGCAATCCCCCTTTGCGTATCGCCCTGGTGGTGCAGGCGGCGCAGGTACATGTCGAACCTCGAGGCTAACTGCTCGAAACAGCTCGCGATAGGGTCGTCGCCGTTTCCAGATCCACGTTCGAAAACCGCGGCAAAGAGTCGAATCTTTCCCTTCGAGTCAGGGATGACCTGCAGGCAGTCCTTGATGGCCTGAATCCGCTCAGCCATTGGGAAGGGCCTCCATTCACTTTTACCCGACCGCATGGGTGAGCCGTGAAGCTCGATCGCGTACGAATCCTCGGGAGAAAATCTCCCGGCAATATTGTTCAATTGCTTCTCGATCCAGTGAGTCTGGCGTTCAAAAATCGACACCCCCGACAGGATGAAAAAATTCTGATTTGGGTCAGTTGGTGAGCCTGATTCATCAACGTACAAAAGGTGCATCCAGCCATCTCGTCCAAAAAAAAGTCAAAAAAAAAGTCGAGCAATCTGCTCGACTTCTGTCTGATGACCTATGCAATTAGGCATAGGTTAAGTAATTAGGTAAGCCAGCGAAGGATTACCTTCACGCACCGCTAAGGCAGCGCTGCCGACTTCGTGCCAAAGGTATCGTTAGAGCGGAGGGCAGTCAAGCAAAATGTTCTGATAAACAGAACATTTTAAGGTTTATATTTACAATCATTAGGGAACCCGAAAGCAATCCTGATTTTTACCGCCTTCCTGCCGCAGTTCGTCTCGGTGGGCAGCCCCACCCCGGTCAGTGAGCAGTTCCTCTGGCTGGGGGTACTGTTCCTGCTCCTGGAGTGGGCGGCGATTGCCATCTATGCCGGCCTTGGCGCCTACCTGCAGCGCTGGTTCAGCCAGCCGGGGCCGCGCCGGCTGTTCAACCGGGTCAGCGCCTGCCTGCTCGGTTGCGCTGGCCTCGGTTTGCTGGCAGCACGCCGTTAACGGCGCCGTTCAGTCGCGGTAGAAGGTCTGCACCAGGTGGTAGCCGAACTTGCTCTTGATCGGCCCGTGCACCACACGCAGGGGTTTCTTGAAAATCACCTGGTCGATCGCCCCCACCAGCTGCCCCGGGCGCACTTCGCCCAGGTCGCCGCCACGCTTGCCTGAAGGGCAGGTAGAAAACTTCTTGGCCAGCACGTCGAAGGCCTCGCCATTGGCGATGCGCTGTTTGAGCTTTTCGGCCTCATCAGCGGTCTTGACCAGGATGTGGCGGGCTTGAGCTTTCATGGGACACCTGTGCTTCTGGGTGAAAAAAGGGCGCCATTATGCCTGAACGTGCAGCTCCGTGCGGTCACGAAAAAACTCAAGTGCTTCCGGGTTGGCCAGCGCGTCGGTATTTTTCACGGGTAACCCGTGCACCACATTACGCACCGCCAGCTCCACCAGCTTGCCGCTGATGGTACGTGGAATATCACTGACCTGCAGGATCACCGCCGGTACATGGCGCGGCGTGGTGTACTGGCGGATCACCTGGCGAATGCGCTGTTGCAACGGCTCATCGAGCGCCAGGCCATCACGCAGACGCACGAACAGCACGACACGCACATCGCCTTTCCATTGCTGGCCGATGGCGACACTTTCCAGCACCTGCTCGACCTTTTCTACCTGCCGATAGATTTCCGCCGTGCCGATACGCACGCCACCGGGGTTGAGCACGGCATCGGAACGCCCATGGATCACCATGCCGCCTGTGGTGAGCTGCTCGGCGTAGTCGCCCTGCGCCCAGACACCGGGAAACTGGCTGAAGTAGGCCTCGCGGTAGCGGCTGCCATCGTTGTCGTTCCAAAACCCCCGGGGCATCGACGGGAAGTGGCGGGTGCACACCA
>NZ_MOMO01000112.1:0-4813 GCF_009933855.1 Pseudomonas sp. SG-MS2
GGGCTTTCGAATGTGGAGGCCGAGGTCGGAATCGAACCGGCGTAGACGGATTTGCAATCCGGTATCAACGTGCTACTTTGTTGACCTAAATAGCTCAAGCCCTTGTATTGAAAGGGTTTTCAATAATGAATCTGTATATTTATACATTATCATTTGGGACATTCGATGTCCCAGAATTGTCCCACGCTTCCTGCCGGTCCTCTCCGACGTTCTACCGACCGATTCCATTCCTTTATATAGCTACTCGCAAAATGGGCGGCTTGCCGGCCCCCTTGATCACCTGGTACCCGCCTTTTGGTCAGCTTCGGACTCTCCAAAGAGACCAATGGCCCAAGCTTCCTCGTGCTCAATCAGAGCCCACACCCTTGCCGCCTCGGCAAGCTCGAGCATGTCGCACAGGCACCCATCATCAACTTCCCGGCGCCGGCGCGCAGCGAATGCCATCTCGCTGAGCACGGCCGCGCGTCCGTCGGGGTCCGTGACGAGGGCAAACCGGTTATCAAGCTCAGCCAGCCAGGCTCGTGGTAGTTCGGCCATCATTCAGTCCTGCACCACCACGACTGCGCATAGATCACGCCGTCGATCTCCTCCACCCCATTGATGTTCATACCGAGCTGGGCCATGCCGTTGACTTTGGCATCGAGCAAGCGCGAGATGATGTCCGGCCCGGGTGTCGGGTTGAACACCCACGCTTGGGTCGCGACTCGGCCCAGCACTTCGCTGTGATGGTCACCAATATGGATGTCAGCCCGCAGGGGCTTGATCTTCCTGAGGCGATCAGAGGGGATAGCCACGCCATTCTCGCGGCGTCGAACGAGGAGGAAGTACATGGGGCACCGATACTGTATAAAAACACAGCATCGTATAGAGCAGGCGCCTTGCGGGCAATTGCCGATCAGCGGACCTAATGGAGGGGTGGCAGCTCTTTACCGCGAGCCGCGGCCATAGCACGAAGTTGGTAGTCGGTGACCGCCTGGTACTGCGCCTCGGCGATTATGCGCAGACGCTCCAGCTCTTCCGCTGGCTCACCCGAGGCCTGGGCCTCATGGTAACGCCTCCATGCCTGTACGGCGTTGGTGTACATGGGGTGATCGGGGTAGAGGATCGGCGGCTTACACTTCATCGGAGCTCCATTCTGAGGCGGCCATCACTGAATGGTAGACGGTGCCCGTCCTGCTTGGATTAACTGGTAATCGATAACCGCTTGGTGTAGCGAATCCGCCAGTAAGCGCAACCGCTGAACTTCACTCGAAGGCAAGCCGGCGGCCTCCGCTTCGTGATACTCCCGCATAGCATCGATAGCCTGCTTGATCAGCGGCTCACCCGCTTCCACCAGCCCAATAAAAGTGCGCTTCCCCACCACCCTGCTCCGATCAGTTGATCAGCGCATTATAGGATGCTTCGCAGGCCAGGCCGGCTATTCGGGCACGGTCATAAGCTTTCGCCAGCTCTCCCGCTCGAGCCTCAGTCCGTGCGAGTAGGTCGGAGAACACCATGGCAGCACGTGCGGCCACCTCGCGCTCGACCGATCAGCAATAGAGAGAGGATGAGGTAGACAGTAAGCCCAATGATGGCCACTTGCTTTTATAGGTGGATACGAGTATCTAGACGGTGATGCCTTCAGTTCGGCTCACCCTCTCGATGTTCGCTGAACTTTCTATTGATACAGGTGGGGAGGCAGGGTTGAACTCCACTTTTTAAGAAGCAGGTCTCCCCTTGTCATCCAACACCGCACCCAAATTCGCAGCTGTAAAAACCACTACCAAGGTTTCCGTTTTCAGCCAGCCGGACCTCAATGGTTCGGATGCTAACCCCAGTGATGAAACCGAAAACGCCAACTTGGCGAGCATCATCAAATCGGTCATCAACAACGGCGGCAACTACAGTCTGGATACCTCGATCCAGAGTTTCACCGATCCTGACTTCGCGACCAAACTGGCAAGCAGCGGCTTTTTCTTCATGACCGACATGGAGAACGGGAATCCGAGCTCGGCTGCGTTTCTGCCAGACTCTGCCAAAGATGCCCTCGAAAGCTGGGTGGGCAGCGGCGGCGTGATCATGATGACCGGTACGTCTGGTGCGCCTGATACCCAATTCCTGAATACCGTATTCGGCTGGGATCTCACGACCAAAAGCGGGGCAAGCTGGAGCCTCAATAGCGCAAATGCAGCCGGAACACCTTTTGACGGTGGTCCGGCAATCTTGAACAACCTGTCTGCGACTGACTCTATTGGCAAAGGCACGGTTGCCAATTTCAAGGCCATCTATGGCACGGACGATGACGCAACTGTCGCGGTGATTTCGTATGGCGCCGGGACCGTCATTTTCCTTGGCTTTGATTACTACGGCGCCGGTATCGCCGGGACGGGCTTCCAGGTCGACGCGCCTCAGTATCTGCAGGATGTGACTACCGGTGCCGCCAGCACGGATGCCTGGGTCACCGAAATGATCCCGCGTGCAATGCAATACTCTGCTGAGCTGTCATCAGCCTACACCCTCAAGCAAGGTGGAGCTAGCCTGACGTCGAGCAACATCCTGGTGGTTTCCGACGAAGACAGCGACATCGTCACCGTTACCGCAACGGCGCTCACGGCCGTGCAGAAAGACAGTAGCGGGGCGATCATGACGTCCAACAGCCTTCAGCCTTCCGACAGCGACCTGCTGGGGATGATGACCCTGTCGCCGACGCCGGTGCTTGATGGTACGAAGGTAGAAGGCAGCCTGACCTGGACATTCGACTCCGGCAATGAAGCCTTCCGCTACCTGAAAGCGGGCGAACAGCTGCTCTTGGAGTACACGCTTGTTGCCGACGACGGCAATGGCGGAACCGAGCAAACTACGCTGCAGCTGGTGATCTCGGGCACAAACGACCTCCCGACAATCCAGGGCGTACCTGTGTCGCGCGAGGCGGTCACCGTTGGCACTCCAGCAACCTTAGCCAACTTCACCGTGCAGGATGTAGATGCCACCGAGCTAACGGTCAGCCTGACTGCCGTGAACGGGCAGATCGGTGGCCTCAGCGGCTGGACCAAGGTCGGTAGTGTCTGGTCCAAGACCGCTACGGCGGATGTGCTCAACGCAGCATTGGCCAATGCGACCTTCATCGCAACGCGGGAAGGCGATGCCAGCATCGAGGTGAGCGTCACTGATGAAACCGGCACCGCTGTCAAGACAGTTTACGACCTGAAGGCCAAGCCGACTGTCGTTAACCCGACCGTTGAAGTGGACGGTGTTAACGTTACCTATTTGGATGCATGGCTGCCGAATGGCGATCTTGGCCGGCAGGTCGATATCCCTGTGATCACTTCCGGTCGTACCGAGCAAACCGGCGCCGCCAACGTTGCGGATATTCCGCTGGTGCAGACCGGAAACGCGCTGCTGCTTTCAGCACAGTTGCCGATCGGTTTCGGCCTGAAAGCCCAGGGCGGCAATGTCAGCACCGCCGCGAATTCGCTGGCGAACCTGATCGAGTCGATCAAGGCGGTCAGCGCTGTCAACAACAGTCACGACCAGGAGCACCTGACCAGTAATGGTTCTGCCTTCCTCGCAGGCCTGTCCGGTGACTCAGCGCTGCTGGTGCAAACCTTGACGCCGTTAGCCAGCAGCAACGCCGCGCCTTCGGCACCGCTGGTGATCAATGGCTCGATCGACGCCAATCAGCACACTGCACTGGTCATCGATGCCTCTTCCCTGCCGGCCAGCAGCACCCTTCAGCTGAACAATGTCGACTTCGCCTCGGTGGTTGGCGCGGTGACGGTGATCGGCTCCCAGCCGGGGCAAATGCTCAGTGGGGATGCCGAGAGCCAGACCTTCGTGCTAACCGGTAACAGCGGCAGCCAGGTTTACGCCGGCGGCGGCAATGACACCATCGCGGTCAATGCTGCGGCGCCGGGTGCCTCGGCCAGTTCCAGCCTGATACATGGTGGTTCGGGTGCCGATACGCTGGCCTTCAGTGGCGCACGCTCGGACTATGTGATCGAGCAGCGCGACGGCAGCGTGGTGGTCACCCGTGTCGATGACCCCTCGCAACAGACCACGTTGATCAACGCAGAGAGCCTGCAGTTTAGCGACGGCAACCTTGGCGTCGAGTCGCGCTCGGAACTGGGTCTGATCGCCGGCCTGTACCATAACATCCTTGGCCGCCAGGCCGACCTCGGCGGTTTCGAGTACTGGGGCCAGCAGCAGAGCAGTGGTAGCCAGAGCCTAGGACAGATCGCCCTTAACATGATTGCTTCATCAGAAAGTTTCGCGGCGGGCCATGGCTTCACCAACGATATAGGTAACGATCTTGAGGTGTTGTATCGCGGCCTGTTCAACCGGGACACCGATGCAGAAGGCAGGGCGTACTGGACCGGGCAAATGCAGGACGGGATGAGTCTGCAAGAGGTTGCCAACTCGATGGTGGGGTCTATCGAGATGAGCGCCAACACGCAGCGGGCAGGAGAGTGGGACTTTATTCTCTAATCTGAAAATTCAGGAAAGGCCTCTTTGGAGGCTTTTCTTTAAACATCATACCGGCGCGAGTAAACGGCCCCAGCCTTGTGCCCGCTCCCACAGGCAAAGCCACGGAATACGTGGCCTGCACTATGGTTTATGGCGACTCGGCTCCCACAAGGGCGCCGCCGCCTGGCCAGCCGTTTCGTTCATCCTCTGCCATCAGCGCCCAAGCCATATCCTCATCCTTCACCCCACCTTTGCACGCCGCATAGCGCGCCTCACCGCCGACCCGCAGACCGGCGTACATCAAGCCAGCCCGTCGCTTGTCTGCGCCCAGGGCGAGCAGCATCTCGTAGAACAGCGCATCGCACACGGC
>NZ_MOMO01000113.1:0-31441 GCF_009933855.1 Pseudomonas sp. SG-MS2
TTTCCGGCTGGTCGAAACCGACCCAGACGGTAGTGACGTAATCGGCGTTGTAGCCGGAGAACCAGGCGTCCTTGGACTCGTTGGTGGTGCCGGTCTTGCCCGCCAGGTCCGTACGACCCAGGGCCAGGGCGCGGCGCCCGGTCCCGCGTTTGATCACGTCCTGCAGCATGCTGGTGAGGATATAGGTGGTACGGCCATCGATGATCTGTTCGGCGGTTACCGGTGCCTGTGTGGCGGGTGCGGGCTGGCCAGCAGCCGACGGTGCCTCTCCTGGCAGCGACGCCGTGCTGATCGGTTGCTCTGGTGCCGCCAGGCCTGCGTCGTCCTCGGCGCCCTGCGGCACGCGCGCAGGGTTGGCGGTGAACAGTGTCTCGCCGTTGCGGCTCTCGATGCGCTCGATCAGGTACGGGTTGATCTTGTAACCGCCGTTGGCGAAGGTGCTCCAGCCAGTGGCGATTTCCATGGGCGTCAGTGTCGCGGTGCCCAATGCCAGCGACAGGTTGGGCGGCAGATCCTGCTTGTTGAAGCCGAACTTGGTGATGTAGTCGATGGTGCGGCCTACGCCCATGGCCTGCAGCAAGCGGATCGATACCAGGTTGCGCGACTTGTACAGCGCTTCGCGCATGCGAATCGGGCCGAGGAAGGTGTTGGTGTCATTCTTGGGTCGCCATTCCTTGTCCAGGTATTCGTCGACGAACACGATCGGAGCGTCGTTGACCAGGCTGGCGGCCGTATAGCCGCTGTCCAGCGCCGCGCTATAGATGAACGGTTTGAAGCTTGAGCCGGGCTGGCGCTTGGCCTGCATGGCGCGGTTGTAGTTGCTCTGCTCGAACGAGAAACCGCCAACCAGCGCACGGATGGCGCCGTTGTAAGGGTCCAGCGTGATCAGCGCGCTCTGCGCTGCCGGTACCTGGCTGAACTTGAGTTTGCCGTCGTCCAGCCGCTGCACGCGCACCAGGTCGCCAACCTGGGCCACGTCTGCCGGCGATTGTGGCGCCCGGCCCTGCGCATTGCTATTGATGAACGGGCGTGCCCATTTCATGGTGTCCCATGCGACATCTTCTTCCTTGCCACCGCGGGTCAGTACTTTCAGGCCGCTTTTTTCAACCTGCGTAACGATGGCCGGCTCCAGCCCGCCCAAGGTGCGCTGCTTGTTCAATTCCTGCAGCCAGGCAGCCTGGCCTTTGCCCGGGAAGCGCGATTCAGGGCCGCGGTAGCCGTGGCGCTCATCATAATCGGACAGGCCACCGTGAACGGCCTTGTTGGCCATTTCCTGCATGTCGCTCGGGACTGTGGTGGTGACGCGGAAACCCTCTGTATACGCATCGCTGCCATAGCGGCCAACCATTTCGGCACGGGCCATCTCGGCGATGTAAGGCGCGTTAACCTCCGGCGCCGATACGTGGTAGCTGGCGTTAAGCGGTTCGGCCAGGGCGGCCTGGTAGCTCGCCTCGTCAATCTTGCCGAGCTTGTACATGCGGCCCAGGATCCAGTCGCGACGCTCTTTTGCACGCACCGGGTTGGCCAGAGGGTTGAAGCGCGACGGTGCCTTGGGCAGGCCGGCGATCATCGCCATCTGCGCCAGGCTCACGTCACGGATCGACTTGCCATAGTAAACCTGTGCGGCAGCGTCGATGCCGTAGGCGCGGTTGCCCAGGTAGATCTTGTTCACGTACAGCTCGAGGATCTCGTCCTTGGTCAGCTCGCGCTCGATCTGCAGGGCCAGGAGAATCTCGTTGGTCTTGCGCGAGAAGCTGCGCTCGCTGGTGAGGAAGAAGTTCTTCGCCACCTGCATGGTGATTGTGCTGCCGCCGGTCTGTATATGACCGGTTTTCACCAGTTGGGTCGCGGCGCGCATCAGGCTGGCTGGGTCAACGCCGTAGTGATTGAGGAAATTGTCGTCCTCGGCTGACAGAAGCGCCTGAATGAATTGCGGGGGAATGTCCGCGAAACGGATGGGCGAGCGGCGCATTTCGCCAAACTCGGCGATCAGCTTGCCGTCGCTGCTGTACACCCTCAGGGGGATCTGCAACTGGATGCTTCTGAGCGAATCGACCGACGGCAGGTTGGGACTAAGATACAGAAACGCACCGCTCACACCGAGTACGAGCGCGCAGATGACTGCGACGAAAGACCACCAGAAGAACTTCAGCAGACGTATCAAGGCTTTTGGGTGTCCAGGTTGAGGGGTGAATTGCGCACGGAGCCGGCGGACGAAAAAACGCTGGGCATTATAAGCATTTTTCGCCTCGCCGGGTGACCGGCCGGGCGGCCCGCTGCACCTTCCGGCCATCAAGCCTTGGTGCTGGCGCGGGTTTCAGGGCTGACACAAAGGAGCAGCGATGCTTGGACGCATTGGCAAGGATGCCGGTTCACTGTTGGGGGTTGAAATTGCCGTCGATTCGGTTCGGCTTGTACAACTGCAACGCAGAAAAGGGCGCTGTGAGCGTCTTGCCTGGGAGGTTGAGCGATTCGAGCCCGCAGGTGCTGCTGATTGGTGGCAAGTGCCTGATCGCGTCGTGGCGGCGCTGCGTAGCGCTTGTCGGCGCAGTGGCAGTCGCCAGCGCCGGGTCGCAGTGGCCCTGCCTGCCTCGCAGGTAATCTGCAAGTTGTGCCAGCTACCGGCAGACCAGCCAGTAGCCGAAATGGAGGCGCAACTTCTGGCTGATGCGGACAGGTTGTTTCCTTTCCCGCTGGAAGACCTGGTGATGGACTTCCAGGTGTTGGGGGCTTCATGTGGGCAGGCTGGCGCGCGTGATGTTCTGGTGGTGGCCTGCCGGCAGACCTTGCTGCAGTCGTTGGAAGCGATTTTCGATGACGCTGGGTTGCTGCTGGAAGTCGTCGAGGTCGACAGCATCGCCTTGCGGCGAATGATGCCGCAACCGGGTGCAGACGGCTGCGCGCTGCTGCGCCTTGAGCCCGGCAGCGCTACGCTGCATTGCTGGTCACAGGGTGTATTGCCGCAGCGGCGCGAAGCGCCCCTGGGCCGGCTGGCCGAACTGTTTGTCGATGACCTGCAGGTGCAAGACCTGCTTCTGGCAGGGAGCCTGCAGCTTGAGCAAGGTCGGCTCGGTGACTTGATTGACCGGTTGGAAGTGCCTTATCGGGCGTTGCCCCAGGTGGCTGGCCTTGCATGTCACGACGACAACATGGCATTGGCGTCTGCCCTGGCGCTGGGAGCTTTGCGCTGATGCTGCGTATCAATCTTTTGCCCTGGCGCGAACAGCAACGCTTGGCGGCGCTTCGCCGTTTTCAGCTCATGCTGATTGGCAGCGTGGTGCTGGCACTCTGTGTGGTGTTGTTGATGGACCAGCTGGCGCGCCAGCGGGCGCAGCATCAGGCCGCTGCCAACCTGGGGCGCCAGGCCGCGATCGCAGGGCTCAATAGGCAGCTGGAGCAGCTTGACGTCATTCAGCAGGCCCTCGACGCAGCAAGGGCCCAAACCGCCTCGCTGGACGCTTTGTTTGCGGACCGAGGGCTTCTCACGGCGCTGTTCAGCGATCTGGAGCGGGCATTGCCCGAGGGCGTTCAGGTTGTCGAACTGAAGGTCGAGGGTGAGCGGTTGCGCTTGGTTGGGCTGGCCGCTTCCAGCGCTGTGATAGCGCAATTGATGCGTGATCTGGGGCGCTCCGGGATATTGCTCGACCTGGAATTGAAGCGGATCAAGAGCTTGCCTGCTGGTGAAGAGTTTTTGCTGCTGGCGCGGATGTCGGGCTCTTGGTCGTGAAGCTGCGCGTGCGTCTGGACTGGCAGGCGCTGGTAGCTCGCTCGCGCTTGTTCCGATTCGCCCTGCCGATAGCTGCGGCGTGCCTGGTGCTTGCGGTCGGCTGCCTGATTCGTTGGCCGGAATGGCGGCAACTGCAGCAGGCAGCGCAGGTAAACCAAAGGGCCCTCAACGACAAGCATCATGCCAAGGCCACCCAGGTGTTGGCGCATGTGCATGCACCGCAAGCGCTGAGTGAAGCCCAGCGGCACCTGCACGATATGCGATGGCGCCTGGCGGCCGGGGGCGAAATCAGCGATCTGCTCGATCAGTTGGCCGCGTCGGGGCATGTGCATGGGCTGCATTTCGAGCAACTTGAGGTACTGGATGAGCAGAAGAAGGCAGGTTTCGCACGAACGCCGCTGGATGTGCAGGTAGTTGGGCGTTACGCGGCGTTGCGACTTTGGCTCGATGAGTGGCTTGGGCAGGTTCGCCTGCTGCGTGTCGGCGACATGCATCTGGCCGATGCTCAAGGCAGGCCCGGCTTGCTGCGATTGAGGCTGCGTGTTGACGCCTTCCACGCCGATGGGCCTGTGGCAGAGCCGGAATCATTGGCCTGGATACCCGCCCGGGGTGAGGTCTTGCCAGCGGTTCTCGATCCGTTTTCGACGTGGTCGGGTCGCGTTGTCAGGCGAGGGCTCGCCTCTGTCCCGCTGGCTCAGCTGGAAATGGTCGGAAGCTTGTCCCGGGGCATGGAGCATGAGGCTTTGCTGTCATCTGCCGGGCGGCTCTATCGCGTGCGTTCCGGTGACCGTCTGGGGCGCGATGGGGGGCTGGTGGAACGCGTGGATGAGCACCAGGTAACGGTGCGCGAGCGGTTGTTCGTGGGCGGCACTTGGCGCGAGCGCACGGCATTTCTGAGGCTCAGGCAGGGCGTGGACGGGGAGATCAGGGAAGATCATGAACAGGTTGATGAAGTGGGTGGTGGTGGCTTTGCTGCCGATGCCGTTGCTGGCGGCAACGCCTTATCGGGGTGAGCCGATTTCGCTGAACTTCCAGGACGTGGAAGTGCGCCTGGTGTTGCAGGTGCTGGCCGATTATGCCGGCATCAACCTGGTCGCCAGCGACACTGTGCAGGGCAGTATTACCTTGCGTCTGCAGGATGTTCCCTGGGATCAGGCTTTGGAGCTGGTGTTGCGCAGCAAGGGCCTGGCCCGGCGCGAAGAGGGCAAGGTGCTGTTGGTGGCGCCAGCGGCTGAGCTGGCCGAACAAGCCCTGGGCGCGCGTATAGGCTTGGAGCTGGACGCCCAATCGCAGCCGTTGCGCCGCGAGTTGCTGCCGATACACCACGCCGAGGCCTCAGAGCTTGCCGAATTGCTGCTGGCCACGCTGGCCGATGACGGCATTCTGACGGGTCGCGGTAGTTTGAATGTGGATGTGCGCACCAATACGCTGGTGGCGCACCAGCCTGAGGAGCGGCTTGCCGAGCTGCGCCAGTTGGTGGCGCAACTGGATGTGCCGGTGCGGCAGGTAGAGATCGAGGCGCGCATCGTCGAGGCCAATGTCGATTACGAGAAAAGCCTTGGGGTGCGCTGGGGCCCGCGGCTCTACAGCGAAGCTGCTGTTTTGGGCAAGGACGTGTTTGTCGATCTTGGGGTGGAACGGGCCGGTTCCAGCATTGGCTTGGGGGTGTTGCGTGGGAGCGTGCTGCTGGACCTTGAACTCAGCGCCATGGAGAAGACCGGCAATGGTGAAATCATCTCCCAGCCCAAGGTGGTCACCGCCAATAAGGAAACCGCCCGCATCCTCAAAGGCACCGAAGTCCCTTACCAGGAGACCACGAAGAGTGGCGCTACCTCGGTTGCATTCCGCGAGGCTTCGCTGTCGTTGGAGGTCACTCCGCAGATTACGCCGGACGGCAAGGTGATCATGACGGTCAAGGTGACCAAGGACGAGCCTGATTTCGTCAATGCCTTGAACGATGTGCCGCCGATCCGCAAGAACGAGGTCAATGCCAAGGTACGGGTCGCTGACGGGGAAACCATCGTCATTGGCGGTGTGTATTCGACCACGCAAAACAATGTGGTCGACAAGGTGCCATTTTTCGGTGATCTGCCGTATGTTGGGCGGCTGTTTCGACGCGATGCATTACAAGAGAAAAAATCCGAGCTGCTGGTCTTCCTGACTCCGCGTATCATGAATGACCAGGCGATTGCTGTGAGTCGTTGATTCTGTGCGAAATTTGATACTTGTAGGGCCCATGGGCGCTGGAAAAAGCACCATCGGGCGCCTGTTGGCCAAAGAGCTGCGCCTGCTGTTCAAAGATTCCGACAAGGAAATCGAACTGAAAACAGGCGCCAACATCCCGTGGATCTTCGACAAAGAAGGCGAGCCGGGCTTCCGTGACCGTGAGCAGGCGATGATCGCCGAGCTCTGCGCGCTCGATGGCGTGGTGGTGGCGACCGGCGGCGGCGCGGTGATGCGCGAGGCCAACCGCCAGGCCCTGCACCATGGTGGCCGGGTGATCTACCTGCATGCCTCGGTGGAACAGCAGGTCGGGCGTACTGCGCGCGATCGCAATCGCCCTTTGCTGCGTACTGCCAATCCGGAGGCGACTTTGCGTAGCCTTCTTGAAGCACGCGATCCGCTCTACCGTGAGATCGCCGACATCGTGGTTGAAACCGACGAACGGCCCCCGCGCATGGTCGTACTGGATATTCTCGAGCGCTTGCAGCAGTTGCCGCCCCGGTAGGCCGGGACTATTCTCGGCCAGCGCCGAGGCGAGGTTCAACGTTACCGCGTGGGTCGCTCAGCCGACGCCGCGCCCAAGTACATTGTGGGGATACATGCAGACACTAAAGGTCGACCTGGGCGAGCGCAGCTACCCGATCTACATTGGCGAAGGCCTGCTTGAGCAGCCAGAACTGCTGGCGCCGCACATTGCCGGCCGGCAGGTTGCCATCGTTTCCAACGAGACCGTCGCGCCCCTGTATCTCGAACGTCTGAGCAAGACGCTGGGTGCCTATTCGGTGCTGCCAGTGATCCTCCCGGATGGCGAAGCCCACAAAAACTGGGAAACCCTGCAGTTGATCTTCGACGGCCTCCTCACGGCCCGGCACGACCGCCGCACCACGGTGGTGGCCCTCGGTGGTGGCGTTATCGGCGACATGGCCGGCTTCGCTGCGGCGTGCTATCAGCGCGGCGTCGATTTCATCCAGGTACCGACCACCCTGCTGTCCCAGGTCGACTCCTCTGTCGGCGGCAAGACCGGCATCAACCATCCGCTGGGCAAGAACATGGTGGGTGCGTTCTACCAGCCCAACGCCGTGCTGATCGACACCACCACCCTCAACACCCTGCCCGAGCGCGAGCTGTCGGCGGGCCTGGCCGAAGTGATCAAGTACGGGCTGATCTGCGACAAGCCCTTCCTTGGTTGGCTCGAGGACAATATCAAGGCTTTGCGCGCCCTCGAGCCAGCGGCGCTGACCGAAGCGATCCAGCGCTCGTGTGCAGCCAAGGCTGCGGTGGTCGGGGCTGACGAACGTGAGTCTGGTGTGCGCGCAACGCTCAACCTGGGGCATACCTTCGGGCATGCCATCGAAACGCACATGGGCTACGGTGTCTGGTTGCACGGCGAGGCCGTGGCAGCGGGTACGGTGATGGCCCTGGAGATGTCGATGCGTCTGGGCTGGATCGATCAGTCCGAGCGCGATCGCGCAATCCGCCTGCTGCAGGATGCAGGTTTGCCGGTGGTGCCACCACAGGAAATGACCCCGGCGCATTTCATGGAGCATATGGCGGTCGACAAAAAGGTGATCGATGGGCGTTTGCGTCTGGTGCTCCTGCGCCAGATGGGCGAAGCCGTGGTTACCGACGACTATCCGAAAGAGATTCTTCAGGCCACGCTGTCGGCGGATTACCGCGCGATCGTGGCCCAGCTTTGAGGTTGTGACAGCGCAATGACCAGTTTGCATGCCGATGAGGCGTTTCTCGACCATTACCAGTTGAGCCACGATCCGTTCGCGCCGCGTGTGCCCGGCTTCAAGTTTTTCCCTGCCCAGCGCAAGCCTGTGCTCGGCCAACTGCACCACCTGGCCCGTTACAGCCAGCTGATGCTGGTGGTTACAGGCCCCGTCGGCAGCGGCAAGACGTTGTTGCGCCAGGCCTTGGTGGCCAGCACCAACAAGCAGTCGGTGCAGAGCGTCGTGGTATCGGCGCGCGGCGCCAGCGATGCCGCCAGCGTGCTGGGCCAGGTGGCCCAGGCGCTGGACGTGGCTCCGGCGGAAGTTCAGGCGATCCTCTCCAAGGTAGTACAGCTTGCCCTCACCGGGCAGGAAGTCTATTTACTGGTGGACGATGCGGAACAACTCGACGAGTCGGCACTCCAAGCGTTGCTGGAGCTGGCGGCAGGTGTCCCGGAGGGGCGCCCGCACGTGTTCCTGTTCGGCGAAGCGTCGCTGATCGCCGGGTTGGATGAGATCCATGTCGAGGAAGAGCGTTTCCACGTCATCGAACTCGCCCCCTACAGCGAGGAAGAGACCCGCGAGTACCTGGAGCAGCGCCTGGAAGGTGCAGGCCGGGGCATCGAGGTGTTCACCCATGAGCAGATCGTCGATATTCATGAACACTCCGACGGTTGGCCTGGCAACATCAACCAGGTCGCCCGCGATACCTTGATCGAAGCCATGATCGCCAGCCGTAGTACGGCGAAGCGACCAACCATGGGGTTCAAAATGCCTAAGAAACACGTGCTCGCGCTGTCCGCTGTCGTTGTAGTGGCCGTTGCTGCCGCGGTTCTCATGCCCAAGAAAAGCGACAAGGCGGCTACGGATGCGCCCGCAGCCCAAGCCCAATTGCCGCTGGGGGAAGCAAAGCCCGCTGACCCGGCCATCGAATTCTCAGGCTCGTCGCAGCCGATGCCACTGCCCTTGGTTGGCCAGTCGCAGCCGGTGATGCGCGAGCCGCTGGCGCAGGCCGCCGGCATGGGGGATGGTGAAGAAGGTGGCCCGGCGGACAGCACTGCGCTGCAGCCAGGCAATCCGCCAACGGTAACGACCATCGCACCACCGCAGGGTGAAGCTGCAGGCCCCGCACCGACCATGGCTCAGGCCACCACCAGTACGCCGCCGGCCCAGCCGGTTGCGCCTGTGCAGAAGCCGGTAGCAACCCAGCCGGCCAAGCCGGTTGCACCCGCCAAGCCCGCTCCGGCACCGACCCAGGTTGCCACTGCCAAACCTGCAACAGGCGGCAGCGGTAACAGCGGCTGGTACTCCGGACAGAAGCCTGGTAATTATGTAGTGCAGATCCTTGGTACCAGCTCCGAAGCGTCGGCGCAGGCCTTCGTCAAGGCGCAGGGTGGCGACTATCGCTACTTCAAGAAAAGCCTGCAGGGCAAGCCGCTCTACGTGGTCACCTATGGTAGCTTCGCCAACCGCGATGCAGCGGTTGCGGCAATCAAGAACTTGCCAGCGAAGGTTCAGGCTGGTAAACCTTGGCCACGTACTGTCGCCAGCGTCCAACAAGAGCTGGCTACGGCCCGCTGATACCTTCCGGGCGGCACCACCCCGCCGCCCAGTTGCTGAGCGATAACTGACTTTCGTCTAGCCTGCTGCGCCCGAGCGCGGCAGGCTTTTCTGTCCCAGGCTGCCGGCCACAAGCCAATCTTGCAGTCATGGCTGAAACGCTTCAGACTCGAGCCAAGCCGCTATCACGGCGCATGGCGCAAAAACATTCAAAATTGCGACATAAATTTTCAATGGTGAGACATGAAAATTTGTGGGCATCGCTGTCGCTGTGCAACAATGGTTTTCCATGGCCACCGCAAAAAAGCTGGCATTTGATCGGCGTGGATGGTAAGTGGTTGTTAAAAAAGAGATTTGCCTCCGGTTGAGAGGTGAACCTGGTGAGAAAGTGTCTATGAAAACAGGTCTGTACCATCCCGAAGAATTCAAGGACAACTGTGGTTTTGGCCTGATCGCCCATATGACGGGCGAACCGAGCCACCACCTTCTGCAAACGGCCATGCAGGCCCTGACTTGCATGACCCACCGTGGCGGCATCAACGCCGACGGCAAGACCGGTGACGGTTGCGGTCTGCTCATGCAGAAACCCGATCAATTCCTGCGTGCCGTGGCCCAGGAACACTTTGCCGTCGAGCTGCCCAAGCAGTACGCCGTTGGCATGGTGTTCTTCAATCAGGACCCGGTAAAAGCCGAAGCCGCTCGCGCCAACATGGATCGCGAAATCATCGCTGCCGGCCTGACCCTGGTTGGCTGGCGCAAAGTCCCGATCGACACCAGCGTGCTCGGCCGCCTGGCGCTGGAGCGCCTGCCGCAGATCGAACAGGTGTTCATCGGCGGTGAAGGCCTGAGCGATCAGGAATTCGCCATCAAGCTGTTCAGTGCCCGTCGCCGTTCGTCCGTGGCCAACGCCCACGACGCCGACCACTACATCTGCAGCTTCTCGCACAAGACCATCATCTACAAAGGCCTGATGATGCCGCGCGATCTCGCGGCCTTCTATCCCGACCTGGACGACGAGCGCCTGCAAACCGCGATCTGCGTGTTCCACCAGCGCTTCTCCACCAACACCCTGCCGAAATGGCCGCTGGCGCAGCCGTTCCGCTTCCTCGCCCACAATGGCGAGATCAACACCATCACCGGTAACCGCAACTGGGCGATGGCCCGTCGCACCAAGTTCGCCAACGACCAGATCCCCGACCTCGAAGAGCTCGGCCCGCTGGTCAACCGCGTAGGGTCCGACTCCTCGAGCATGGACAACATGCTGGAACTGATGGTCACCGGCGGTATCGACCTGTTCCGCGGCGTGCGCATGCTGGTACCGCCAGCCTGGCAGAACGTCGAGACCATGGACGCCGACCTGCGCGCTTTCTACGAATACAACTCCATGCACATGGAACCGTGGGACGGCCCGGCCGGCATCGTCATGACCGAAGGCCGTCATGCGGTCTGCCTGCTTGACCGCAACGGCCTGCGCCCGGCGCGCTGGGTGACCACCAAGAATGGCTATATCACCCTGGCGTCGGAAATCGGCGTGTGGGACTACAAGCCTGAAGATGTCATCGCCAAGGGCCGTGTCGGCCCAGGCCAGATCTTCGCGGTGGATACCGAGACCGGCCACATCCTCGACACCGATGCCATCGACAACCGCCTGAAGTCGCGCCACCCGTACAAGCGCTGGCTGCGTCAGCACGCCTTGCGCATCCAGGCGACGCTCTCCGACGACCAGGGCGCGGCCAGCTACGACGCTGACCAGCTCAAGCAGTACATGAAGATGTTCCAGGTCACTTTCGAAGAGCGTGACCAGGTACTGCGCCCACTCGGCGAGCAAGGCCAGGAAGCGGTCGGTTCGATGGGTGACGACACGCCAATGGCCGTGCTGTCGCAGCGCGTGCGTTCGCCTTACGACTTCTTCCGCCAGCAGTTCGCCCAGGTTACCAACCCGCCGATCGACCCGCTGCGCGAAGCGATCGTCATGTCGCTGGAGATCTGCCTGGGTGCCGAGCGCAACATCTTCCAGGAATCTCCTGAGCATGCCTCGCGGGTAATCCTCAGCTCCCCGGTCATTTCGCCCGCCAAGTGGCGTTCGTTGATGAACCTGGAGCGCGAAGGCTTCGACCGTCAGCTGATCGACCTCAACTACGAAGAAGGCATCGGCCTGGAAGCGGCCATCCGCAACATCGCCGATCAGGCTGAAGAAGCGGTGCGCGCGGGCAAGACCCAACTGGTGCTCAGCGACCGCTACATCGCCCCGGGCAAGCTGCCGGTGCACGCTTCGTTCGCCGTTGGCGCGGTCCACCACCGCCTGACGGAAAAAGGCCTGCGTTGCGACAGCAACATCCTGGTCGAAACCGCCACTGCCCGTGACCCGCACCACTTCGCCGTGCTGCTGGGCTTCGGCGCCTCTGCGGTGTACCCGTACCTGGCGTATGAAGTGCTGGCCGACCTGATCCGCACCGGCGAAGTGCTGGGCGACCTGGACGAAGTCTTCAAGTACTACCGCAAAGGCATCTCCAAGGGCCTGCTGAAGATCCTGTCGAAGATGGGCATCTCCACCATCGCCTCCTACCGTGGTGCTCAGCTGTTCGAGGCCGTAGGCCTGGCCGAAGAAGTGGTCGGCCTGAGCTTCAAAGGCGTGTCCAGCCGCATCAAGGGTGCGCGTTTCGTCGACCTCGAGGGCGACCAGAAGCTGCTCGCCGCTGAAGCCTGGAGCGCGCGCAAGCCGATCCAGCAGGGTGGCCTGCTCAAGTTCGTCCACGGTGGCGAGTACCACGCCTACAACCCGGATGTGGTCAATACCCTGCAGGCCGCCGTGCAGCAGGGCGACTACGCCAAGTTCAAGGAGTACACCACGCTGGTCGACCAGCGCCCGGTGTCGATGATCCGCGACCTGCTGAAAGTGAAGGTGGCCGACGAGGCCCTGCCGCTGGATCAGATCGAGCCGCTGGAGGCGATCCTCAAGCGCTTCGACTCCGCCGGTATCTCGCTGGGTGCGCTGTCGCCAGAGGCTCACGAAGCGCTGGCCGAGGCGATGAACCGCCTGGGCGCGCGCTCCAACTCCGGTGAGGGCGGTGAAGACCCCTCGCGCTATGGCACCATCCGCAGCTCCAAGATCAAGCAGGTGGCCACCGGCCGCTTCGGTGTGACCCCGGAATACCTGGTCAATGCCGAAGTGCTGCAGATCAAGGTTGCCCAGGGCGCCAAGCCGGGCGAGGGCGGCCAGTTGCCCGGCGGCAAGGTCAACGGCCTGATCGCCAAGCTGCGCTATGCGGTACCGGGCGTGACCCTGATCTCGCCGCCACCGCACCACGATATCTACTCGATCGAAGACCTGGCCCAGCTGATCTATGACCTCAAGCAGGTCAACCCCCAGGCCCTGGTATCGGTCAAGCTCGTGGCAGAGGCAGGCGTTGGCACCATCGCCGCCGGCGTGGCCAAGGCCTACGCCGACCTGATCACCATCTCCGGTTATGACGGTGGTACCGGCGCTTCGCCGCTGACCTCGATCAAGTACGCCGGCGCCCCGTGGGAGCTTGGCCTGGCCGAAACCCACCAGACCCTGCGCGGCAACGACCTGCGCGGCAAGGTACGGGTACAGACCGACGGCGGCCTGAAAACCGGCCTGGATGTGATCAAGGCCGCCATCCTCGGTGCCGAAAGCTTTGGCTTCGGTACCGCACCGATGATCGCCCTGGGCTGCAAGTACCTGCGCATCTGCCACCTGAACAACTGCGCCACTGGCGTTGCCACGCAGAACGACAAGCTGCGCAAGGACCACTACATCGGCACCGTCGACATGGTGATCAACTTCTTCACCTTCGTCGCCGAGGAGACGCGCGAGTGGCTGGCCAAGCTGGGTGTGCGTAGCCTGGGCGAGTTGATCGGCCGCACCGACCTGCTCGACGTGCTGCCAGGCGATACCGAGCGCCAGCACTACCTGGACCTGTCGCCGCTGCTGGGCAGCTCGCACATCCCGGCTGACAAGCCGCAGTTCTGCGAAGTCGACAAGAACCCGCCGTTCGACAAGGGCGAGCTGGCCGAGAAAATGGTCGAAATGGCCCTGCCTGCCATTCGCGATCAGGCCGGTGGCGAGTTCGCGCTCGACATCTGCAACTGTGACCGCTCCATTGGTGCGCGCATCTCCGGCGAAATCGCCAAGCTGCACGGCAACCAGGGCATGGCCGCAGCGCCGATCACCTTCCGCTTCAAGGGAACTGCGGGCCAGAGCTTCGGCGTGTGGAACGCCGGTGGTCTGAACCTGTACCTGGAAGGTGACGCCAACGACTACGTCGGCAAAGGCATGACCGGTGGCAAGGTCACCATCGTGCCGCCAGCCGGCAGCCCGTTCGAAACCCAGCACAGCGCCATCGTCGGCAACACCTGCCTGTACGGCGCCACGGGCGGCAAGCTGTTCGCCGCCGGCACCGCGGGCGAGCGCTTCGCTGTGCGTAACTCCGGCGCCCATGCTGTTGTCGAGGGTACTGGCGATCACTGCTGTGAATACATGACCGGTGGCTTTGTCTGCGTTCTGGGCAAGACCGGTTACAACTTCGGCTCTGGCATGACTGGCGGCTTCGCCTACGTGCTCGACATGGACAACAGCTTCGTCGACAAGCTCAACCACGAGCTGGTGGAAATCCAGCGTATCAGTGGTGAAGCGATGGAAGCCTACCGTAGCCACCTGGCGCGGGTCCTTGGCGAATACGTGGAAGAAACCGGCAGCGAGTGGGGGCGTGAGCTCTCGGAAAACCTGGACGACTATGTGCGGCGCTTCTGGCTGGTCAAGCCGAAGGCGGCCAACCTCAAGCAACTGCTGTCCAGCACCCGTGCCAACCCGCAGTAAAAACAGCTGCAAGTGGCAAGCCTCAAGCTGCGAGTAATAGCAGCTCGAGGTTTGCCCGGCTTAAGTGATCGTCTTGCGGCTTGCAGCTTGTAGCTTGCAGCTGCTGTTAAGAGGTTTTGAAAAATGGCTGAACGTCTGAGTAACGACTTCCAGTTCATCGAAGTGGGCCGCAAGGACCCGAAGAAAAAGCTGCTGCGCCAACGCAAGAAGGAGTTCGTGGAAATCTACGAGCCTTTCAAGCCCCAGCAGTCCGTAGAGCAGGCACACCGCTGCCTGGGCTGCGGTAACCCGTATTGCGAGTGGAAGTGCCCGGTGCACAACTTCATCCCGAACTGGTTGAAGCTGGTCTCCGAAGGCAACATCCTGGCTGCGGCGGAACTCTCGCACCAGACCAACACCCTGCCGGAAGTCTGCGGCCGTGTGTGCCCGCAGGACCGCCTGTGCGAGGGTGCCTGCACCCTGAACGATGGCTTCGGCGCGGTGACCATCGGTTCGGTCGAGAAGTACATCACCGACACCGCCTTCGCCATGGGTTGGCGCCCGGACATGTCCAAGGTCAAACCGACCGGCAAGCGCGTTGCCATCATCGGTGCTGGCCCGGCAGGCCTGGGCTGTGCCGACGTGCTGGTGCGCGCCGGGGTTACCCCGGTGGTGTTCGACAAGAACCCGGAAATCGGCGGCTTGCTGACCTTCGGCATCCCTGAGTTCAAGCTGGAAAAGACCGTGCTGAGCAATCGTCGCGAAGTCTTTACCGGCATGGGTATCGAGTTCCGCCTGAACACCGAAGTGGGCACCGACATCACCATGGAACAGCTGCTCGCCGAGTACGACGCCGTGTTCATGGGCATGGGTACCTACACCTACATGAAAGGCGGCTTCCCGGGCGAGGACCTGCCGGGCGTGCATGACGCGCTGGACTTCCTGATTGCCAACGTCAACCGCAACCTGGGCTTCGAGAAGTCGCCGCAAGACTTCGTCGACATGCAGGGCAAGAAGGTCGTGGTGCTGGGCGGTGGCGACACCGCAATGGACTGCAACCGCACCTCGATCCGCCAGGGCGCCAAGGCGGTGACCTGTGCCTACCGTCGTGACGAAGCCAACATGCCGGGCTCGCGCAAAGAGGTGAAGAACGCCAAGGAAGAAGGCGTGAAATTCCTCTACAACCGTCAGCCGATCGCCATTGTCGGTGAAGACAAGGTCGAAGGCGTGAAGGTGGTCGAGACCCGTCTTGGCGAGCCTGATGCCCGTGGTCGTCGCAGCCCTGAGCCAATCCCGGGTTCCGAAGAAATCCTCCCGGCGGACGCCGTGGTGATCGCTTTCGGCTTCCGCCCAAGCCCGGCACCTTGGTTCGAGCAGCATGGCATCCAGATGGACAGCCAAGGCCGCGTGGTGGCCCCGGAGAAAGGCAAGTTCAAGCACCAGACCAGCAACCCGAAAATCTTTGCCGGTGGCGATATGGTGCGCGGTTCGGACCTGGTGGTGACCGCCATCTTCGAAGGTCGTACCGCTGCCGAAGGTATCCTGGATTACCTTGAAGTCTGATGTGACCGATGGGGCCGCACAGCGGCCTCATCGCTTTTTGTATACAAAATTGCTTGATCCACGGCACCCAATAGACAAAACGCATGGTCTCAACCGTGCCTTTTGCGCTGGCGTCTGAGAAAATGCCCGCACTTTTTTGCCGGATGCCGACATGACTGCCCTGAAGAACGATCGTTTCCTGCGTGCACTGCTCAAGCAACCCGTAGACGTCACCCCTGTATGGATGATGCGCCAGGCCGGCCGTTACCTGCCGGAATACCGCGCCAGCCGCGCCAAGGCCGGTGACTTCATGAGCCTGTGCATGAACCCGCAGTTCGCCTGTGAGGTCACCCTGCAGCCGCTGGAGCGCTACCCGCTTGACGCAGCGATCCTGTTCTCGGACATCCTCACCATTCCCGATGCCATGGGCCTGGGCCTGTACTTCGAGACCGGCGAAGGTCCGCGTTTCAAGAAGGTCATCAGCACCCCGGCCGACATCGAAGCCCTGCCAATCCCTGATCCGCAGAAAGACCTTGGCTACGTGATGGATGCCGTCAGTACCATTCGGCGCGAGCTCAACGGCCGTGTGCCGCTGATCGGTTTCTCCGGCAGCCCGTGGACCTTGGCCACCTACATGGTCGAAGGTGGTTCGTCCAAAGACTTCCGCAAGACCAAGGCGATGGCCTACGACAACCCGCAGGCCCTGCACCTGCTGCTGGACAAGCTGGCACAGTCGGTCACCAGCTACCTCAACGGGCAGATCCTGGCCGGCGCCCAAGCCGTGCAGATCTTCGACACCTGGGGCGGCAACCTGTCGGCGGCGGCGTATCAGGAGTTCTCCCTGGCCTACATGCGCAAGATCGTCAGCGGCCTGATCCGTGAGCACGATGGGCGCAAGGTGCCGGTAATCCTGTTCACCAAGAACGGCGGCCTGTGGCTGGAGAGCATCGCCGAAGCCGGCGCTGATGCCCTGGGCCTGGACTGGACCTGCGAGATCGGCGACGCCCGCCGCCGCGTTGGCGACAAGGTTGCCCTGCAAGGCAACATGGACCCGACCGTGCTGTACGCCAAGCCTGAGGCCATTCGCAACGAAGTGGCACGGATCCTGGCGAGCTATGGCAAGGGTACCGGTCACGTGTTCAACCTGGGTCACGGCATTACGCCGGAGGTCGACCCGGAGCATGCGGGTGTGTTCATCAACGCCGTGCATGAGCTGTCGGCGCAGTATCACCAGTGATCTGAATGGCAGTCAGTCAAGCGATTTGGGGCCGCTTTGCGGCCCATCGCCGGCAAGCCGGCTCCCACAGGTACGGCGCACAGCTCAACAACTGCGCGGTCCTTGTAGGAGCCGGCTTGCCGGCGGGCCGTTTTTTGTTGCATTAAGTTTTAATTCAGCGATTGTCGCTAATCTGGTCCCATCGAAACCGAAACAGGACCCGATCCTCATGAAAGCTCGTTACTTCGCTCTGATTCTCGCCCCCTTGTTCAGTACCGCTGCCTTGGCCGCCGGCTATACCGGCCCGGGCGCCCAGTCGGTGACTACCGTCGCTGCTGCCAATGACGCAGCCGATGACACCCCCGTGGTGCTGCAGGGTTATGTCACCAAGAAGATCAACAACGACGACAAGTACGAATTCAAGGACAACACCGGCACCATCACCGTTGAAATCGACGATGAAGACCTGCCGCCGACGCCGTTCAACGACAAGACCAAGGTCAAGCTGACCGGCGAGGTGGAAAAGCACCTGATGAGCCGTGAAGTGGATGTGGATATTGTCGAGATCGTGAACTGATCTGAAGCCCCAATCGCCGGCAAGCCGGCCCCCACAGGTATCCCACTGCCCTTGAATACAGTGGTTTACCTGTGGGGGCCGGCTTGCCGGCGATTGGGCTGCACAGAGCAGCCCTGTTTCAGGCAGCCTTGGGCGCCAGCTTGCTAAGGTGCAACGCCACCAGCAACGCCACCGCCAGGAGGCTGCCGATGAACAGCCCGATGCCACTCCAGCCCCATTGGTGCCAGAACACCCCGCCTGCCGTCCCCGCCACACTCGACCCCGCGTAATAGCAGAACAGGTACAGCGAAGACGCCTGGCCCTTGGCCTTCAGCGCTCGGCGGCCGATCCAGCTGCTGGCCACCGAATGCGCTCCGAAGAAGCCGAAGGTAAAGATCAGCATGCCGACGATAATCATCACCAGTGGGTTGGCCAATGTCATCAACAGCCCGCCCGCCATGACCAGAATGCTCGCCCAGAACACCCGGCGGCGCCCAAGTTTATCTGCCAGCGCACCCACTTGTGCCGAGCTGTAGATACCCGACAGATAGACCACCGAGAGCAAACCGACCAGCGCCTGGTTCATGTGATACGGCTCGGCGAGCAGCCGATAGCCTATGTAGTTGAACAGGGTGACGAATGCGCCCATCAACAGGAAGGCTTCGAGGAACAGCCAGGGCAGACCCGCGTCCTTGAAGTGCATGACGAAGCCATCCAGCAGGCTGCGCGGTTTGAGCGTCTGCGCCCTGAAATTGCGCGATTCGGGCAGCACCTTCCAGAACACCAGCGCTGCGATCAGGGCCAAACCACCGATGGTCAGCATTGCCGTGTGCCAGCTGACGAAGTCGATCAGCACGCCTGTGATCAGCCGACCGCTCATGCCGCCGATGGCATTGCCACCGATATACAAGCCCATGGCCAGGCCGATGTGCTGCGGGTGGATTTCTTCACTCAGGTAGGTCATCGCCACAGCTGCCAGGCCGCTCAGCGACAGGCCGACCAGCGCCCGCGTGGCGAGTACGCCTTCCCAGGTCGGCATCACTGCGCTGACCATGGTCGATAACGCGGCGCAGAGCAGCGCGAATACCATCACCGGCTTGCGCCCGATGCGGTCGGAAATCGGCCCGGTGATCAGCAGGCCGAACGCCAGCATGCCGGTCGACACCGACAGTACCAGGCTGCTCTGCGCGGCATTGATCGAAAACTCCTGCGACAGCAGCGGCATCATCGGCTGCACGCAATACAGCAGGGCGAAGGTCGCGAAGCCGCCGCTGAACAGGGCCAATACGGTCTTCATGAAGGCAGGGGTGCCTTTCTCGATCCAGATTTCGTTCAGCGGGGCAGGCTCGGGGTCGGCAGGAAGGGGGGCTACAGCAGTTTTCACGGGCGGGTACCTCTGGCGCAATGAAAAAAGCATATAGCTGCCTAATGATTAGATCCAATATATTGTTCGACCTATTTAAGACGTTTTGCGACTTGTTCTGGAGGCCCCATGGAACTGCGCCACCTGCGTTATTTCATTGCCGTTGCCGAAGAGCTGCACTTCGGGCGGGCGGCCCAGCAGTTAGGCATTTCTCAGCCACCCCTGAGTCAGCAGATTCAGGCATTGGAACAGGAGTTGGGCGCGCGCCTGTTCGAACGTACCAATCGTCGGGTCGAGCTCAGTGAGGCCGGTCGGCTGTTCCTCGAGGAAGCCCGTCAGGTAATTGCGCAGGTAGAGAAGGCGGCCGATGTTGCGCGCCGTGCGCAACTGGGTGAGCTGGGCGAAATGAAGATCGGCTTTACCTCGTCGGCCCCTTTTACCTCGAAGATCCCCAAGGCGATTCATGCCTTCCGCCAGCGCTTCCCGGCGGTGCACCTGAACCTCAAGGAAATGAGCAGCCGCGATGTCGCCGAAGGGGTGTTCGACGAGTCCATCGAGGTCGGCCTGATGCGGCCCATGCCCTTGCCGGAAGGGCTGGTGGCCACGGAGCTGTTTCGCGAACCGCTGGTGGCGGTGATCAATGCCTCACATGCGCTGGCCGAAGGGACCGAGCACGGTGTGCACATGGCGGCGCTGGCCCATGAACCGTTCGTGTTCTTCCCGCGCAGTTACGGCAGTGGATTGCACGCCCAGTTGCTGAGCCTGGCGCGACAGGCGGGTTTCAATCCGCATTTTGCTCAGGAAGCAGGGGAAGCCATGACCATCATTGGGCTGGTGTCGGCGGGCCTTGGGGTGTCGATTTTGCCTGCTTCCTTTCAGCGCATGCGCATCGAGGGCGTTGTGTACCGAACGCTTCTGGATGAAGACGCCACCTCTGCTGTATGGCTGGTCCAGCGCCAACATGGCGGATCGGCAATGGCCAAGGCCTTTGCCGCATTGCTGACGGGCGTAACCGCAGGGGGCAATTGAACCCTTGCCGTCGGCGTCGGGCAATTGGCGCTGGCCAATGCCGCTGCGCCGCCACATACTCGGGCATTCGTTGATACACGGAGGTCTCTCATGCGGCGCGTGGTGTTCAATCAGAAAGGTGGTGTGGGCAAGTCGAGCATCGCTTGCAATCTGGCGGCGGTCAGCGCCAGTGAAGGTTATCGGACCCTGCTGATCGACCTGGATGCCCAGGCCAACTCGACTCAGTACCTGACCGGCCTTACCGGCGAAGACATTCCGATGGGCATCGCCGACTTCTTCAAGCAAAGCCTCTCCAGCGGGCCGTTCAGCAAGAAGAACAAGGTCGATATCTACGAAACCCCGTTCGACAACCTGCATGTGATCACCGCCACGTCAGAGCTGGCCGATTTGCAGCCCAAGCTTGAGGCCAAGCACAAGATCAACAAGCTGCGTAAGTTGCTCGACGAGCTCGACGAGGATTACGAGCGGATCTACATCGATACGCCGCCTGCACTCAACTTCTATGCGGTATCGGCGCTGATTGCGGCAGACCGTGTGCTGATCCCGTTCGACTGCGACAGTTTTTCGCGCCAGGCGCTGTATGGGCTGCTGGCTGAGATAGAAGAGTTGAAGGATGACCACAACGAAGAGCTGGTGGTCGAAGGCATTGTCGTCAATCAGTTCCAGTCCCGCGCCAGCCTGCCCCAGCAGATGCTCGACGAACTGCTGGCCGAAGGCCTGCCGGTATTGCCGGTATACCTGAGCAGTTCGGTGAAGATGCGCGAGTCGCACCACGCCAGTTTACCGCTGATCCACCTGGAGCCACGGCACAAGCTGACCCAGCAGTTTGTCGAGCTGCATGATTTGCTTGAGCGCACCGCGTGAAATGCTCATCCTTGCGCGAGGAGTAGATAAGCGCTAGCATCTCCCAAAACGGGAGATCTGTTTGGATGCGCGTCATTGCCAAAAGTACATTGGTGAAATTCTGGGAGTTACCAGGGCATGAAGATGCCAAGGCACCGTTGGAGAGTTGGCACGATATGGCACAAAAAGCCACATGGCGAACACCGCAAGAGGTGAAAAGCCAGATTGGCAGCGCTAGCATATGTGGCAACAACCGCGTGGTCTTCAACATCGGAGGCAATAAATACCGGCTAGTGGTTGAAATGCAGTATCGAGCTGGTATTGCCTGGGTGAAATTCGTCGGAACGCACAAGCGATATGACGAAATTGACGTGGAGACGATCAGTGAATATTAAGCCAATCCGCAATGACGACGACCTTAAAGCCGCATTTCTGCGACTGGAGTCCATTTATCAAGCACAAGCCGGTACACCCGATGCTGATGAAATGGAAGTTCTTGTGACATTGATTGAGGTGTACGAAAACAAGCACTACCCCATTCAGCCCGCAGACCCAATCGAGGCTATCAAATTCTGCATGGACCAGCAGGGGCTGACAGCGCGGGACCTGGAGCCTTACATCGGCCCAAGCGGTCGCGTATCTGAAGTCTTGAACGGGAAGCGCAGGCTAAGTCTGTCCATGATCAAACGGCTTCACGATGGCCTCCGTATTCCCTATGAATCCCTACTGGCGAACGCTTGAGGCTTAAACCCCTTGGCTGCGTAGCCACTCCAGCAACGACTGCAGTGGAAACGCGCCGGCCTGGCGGCTGACTTCGCGGCCGTTCTTGAACAGGATCAGGCTGGGAATCGAACGGATACCCAACTGGCCCGCAAGGTTGCGGTTGGCTTCACTGTCGAGCTTGGCCAGGCGGCAGCGGCCGGTGAGCTGGCGGGCGGCCTGTTCGAAAGTGGGGGCGAAGGACTTGCACGGGCCGCACCAGTCGGCCCAGACGTCGATCAGCAGCGGCAGGTCGCCTTTGATCTGGCTGGCATAGTTGCGTTCGTTGAGCTCGAACGGCTGGCTCAACAGCACATCCTGTTTGCAGCGGCCGCATTTCGGCGCATCGCCCAGGCGGGATGAAGGCAGGCGGTTGAGGCCGTCGCAGTGGGGGCAGGGCACTAGCAGTGAGTCGGACATGTCGTTTCCTTGTGGTGTTTGTTCGGACGCTATCGCCGGCCAGCCATCAGGAGGAGCAGCTGATTTCCAGGTGTTTGCCCCACGCGGGCGGTCGCTCGGCGTAGGCCTGCATTCCGGCTTGTTCCTCGAAAGGCGTGCTCAACACCTGATGCAGCCGCCGCACTTCACTGTAGTCACCGGCCTCGGCGGCTTCGATGGCTTTTTGCGCCAGGTAGTTGCGCAGTACGTACAGCGGGTTCACCGCATGCATGCGCTCGCGGCGCCCATCGCCATTACCGGCTTCACGCTCACAGCGGGCCAGATAGTCCGCGCCCCAGGCATCGAAACCTGCCAGGTCGATGAAATCGTCGCGTACGCCCTTGAGTGCCTCGGCCACCGGTTGATCGCCCAGCCTGCGGAAGAACAGGTTGTAGTCCACACCCCCGCTCTGCATGCGTTGCAGCAGGCGCTCGACCAGCGCCATGTCGTCGTCCTCGGCCGTGGTCAGGCCCAGGCGCCGGCGCATCAGGTCCAGGTAATGTGCCTGGTACAGTGGCAGGAACAACCCCAATGCCTCCTTCAAAGGCTCGACCTCGATCACGGTGGTCAGGGCCTGGGCCAGTGCGCTGAGGTTCCAGTGGGCGATCGGTACCTGGTTGGCATAGCTGTAGCGGCCACGATCATCGGAATGGTTGCAGATGAAGTTGGCGTCGAAGTCGTCGAGGAAGGCATAGGGGCCAAAATCGAAGGTGATGCCCAGGATCGACATGTTGTCGGTGTTCATCACCCCATGACAGAAGCCGTACGCCTGCCAGTGAGCAATCAGTTCGGCGTTACGCTCGACGATGGTGCGGAACATGGCCAGGTAGGGTTGTTCGGCCTCACGGCATTCGGGGTAGTGCTGTTCCAGCACATGATCGATCAGTACCCGCTGCTGTTCCGGTTGCTTGGTGTAGTAGAAATATTCGAAGTGGCCGAAGCGCACGTGGCTCTGCGCCAGGCGGGTGAGCATGGCGGCGCTCTCGCGGGTTTCGCGCCATACCGGGGTGCTGGAGCCGATCACGCACAGTGCCCGGCTGGTGGCGATACCCAAGGCGTGCAGGGCCTCGGATGCGAGAAATTCGCGGATGGAGGAACGCAGCACGGCGCGGCCGTCGCCCATGCGCGAGTAGGGCGTCTGCCCAGCACCCTTGAGGTGCAGGTCCCAGTGCTCGCCGGCGTCGTTGACCACCTCGGCCAGCAGCAGGCCGCGGCCATCGCCCAGGCGCGGGTTGTACGAGCCGAACTGGTGGCCGGAATAGACCATCGCCCGCGGGTCGGCCTCTTCCCAGAGCTTTTGGCCGCTGAACACTTCGGCGAACAAGGGCAAATCGGCTTGGGCCGGGTCGAGGTCGAGCAAGGCCATGGCTGACTCGCTTGCCACCACCAGGCGAGGCTCTGCGATGGGCTCGGGCAAAACCTGAGTGGAGAACGCATCGCCCAGGCGGGCGAAGCGGTTGTCGAAGGTGAGTTGGTCGAGGGCTTTCACGGGCTGCTCCTGGGGATCGGTGCCAAGGGGCCGCTTTGCGGCCCAATCGCCGGCAAGCCGGCTCCCACATGACTATCGCAGCGGCGCGGACCCTGTGGGAGCCGGCTTGCCGGCGATCGAGGGCGCAGCCCTCGTATGTATTTTGGGTGTTCAAGCGCTACGGCGTCTACTCACACTGGTTGAGTACCATCCGGTTTTGGTTGCTCCGCCGGAATCAGCTGCTGCTTGCCGCCCTGCATGTCCATCAGGTACACCTCGACCTGGCGAACAGAGATCTTGATGTTGTGCGCTTTGAACTCGCGATTGATAAAGCGGTTGATCTCGTCCAGCGTCGGGTTGCGGTCGCCCAGGTCCCGTACATGCATGCGCAGTTCGTGGTCCAGCGAGCTTTCGCCGAAATTGAGGAAGTATACGAGCGGCTCCGGGTCCTTGAGCACCCGTGGGTTCTCGTGGGCGCCCTTGAGCAGCAGCTCGCGCACCAGGTCCAGGTCGGAGCCATAGTCGATGCCCAGTTTCAGCGTGACGCGGGTGACCGTGTCGGTCAGCGACCAGTTGATCAGCTGGCCGGTGATGAAGGTCTTGTTGGGGACGATGATGTCCTTGCGGTCGAAGTCGGTGATGGTGGTGGCGCGGATACGGATCTTGCTCACGGTGCCGGACAGGTTGCCGATGGTGATGGTGTCGCCGATGCGCACCGGGCGCTCGAACAGGATCATGATGCCGGAGATGAAGTTGGCGAATATCTCCTGCATGCCGAAGCCCAGGCCGACCGACAGGGCTGCCACCAGCCACTGCAACTTGTCCCAGCTTACGCCGAGGGTCGACAGGGTACTGACGATACCTATACCGACGATGGTGTACGACAGCAGCGTGGTGGTGGCATAGGCGCTGCCCTGGGCCAGGTTCAGCCGCGACAGCACCAGCACCTCCAGCAGGCCCGGCAAGTTACCGGCCAGGGCGAAGGTGATGCCGACGATCACCAGCGCGCCGAGCAGGTCGCCGAGGCTGATCGGCACCATGCTGGCGGCCGTGCCGGTGCCGCTGGTGTATTCGTACAGGGTGAAGTTGTTGAGGTAGGCGAACACCGTGATCAAGTCGGCCCACACCCAGTACAAGCCGGCAATGAAGCCACCGAGCAAGGCCAGGCGGATCAGGCGCAACGACTGCTGGTTGACCTGCTCGATGTCCAGTGTCGGCTCTTCGGTGATGACTTCGCCATCCAGCCCTTCCTTGGCGGCCGCACGCTTGCTCAGGGCACGCTGGTAGGCCAGGCGCCGCGCGGCAACCGACAGGCCGCGTACGAAGGCGGCCTCGATCACCAGCCAGAACATCAGCAGGTAAAGGGTGTAGATCAACCGGTCGGTGAGTTTGAGTGCGGTGTAGTAATAACCAAAGCAGACTGCCACGAACAAGGCGATCGGCAAGGCCGTGAAGGCCAGCCCGACGGCCCTGCGGAACAGCGAGGCGTCGCGGTGCGCGGGGCTGCTCAGCAACAGGCGGCTGAGCAGCCAGGCCATCAGTGCATAACAGGTCAGCACTACCCCGATGCCCAGCACGTCGTCGGCCAGTGCCGACGGCTGGTGCTCGGCCACCGCCACGACGCCGACCAGCGCCAGCACTACGGTGCCCAGCCTGCGCACCCAGCCGCGCAGGAACTCGACTTGCGGCTTGTGCCAGCGGAAGTGGACTTCCGCCACCCCGCCGGGGGCGAGTATGCGGTAGGCGGTGTAGAACACCAGCCAGGCCTGGGCCAGTTGCCAGAGCGCGGAGCCAAGGTTGGCGTTCTGCCCGCGGGCGTCGATCTGCAGGGCATAGCTGCACAGGGCAAGGCCCAGGCTCACTGGCATCGCCAGGAGGATATTGATCAGGATCGCCTGGGGCGTATGCCACTGGCTGTCACGGCGAAAATGGCCGATGTCCTGGTGCACCTTGCTCAGCCGCTGGTACAGGTATTTGCGGCGCCACAGCAAGGCGCCGATCACCAGCAGTAGCGGCAGGAACAACAATGGGCGCTGGCTCAGCCCGTCGCCCAGCTCCTTCAGGCCAGACCCCCAAGGCACGTCGGCGACCTGCTTGGCAAAGCGCTCCGGAACAGACTTCAACCAGTCCCAGTCCAGCGGCTTGTTGCTCGGGATCCAGAACATCTGTTCGTCGAGCGTGGTGCGCAGGCCTTGCGCAGTGCTGAGCAGCTGCTTCTGGTTGAGCTGCAGGGTGATCGATTCGTTGAGCAGCGCCGACAGTTCTCGGTTCAGGCGTTCGAGCAGGTCGCTGCGGGTGATCGCCACTTCCAGCAGGGCTTTGCGCAGGGCCGGGGTGACGTCTTCCTGCGGCTGGTTGGCCAGCAGCTTGTCGACGTAGGTCACGGGGCTGCTCATCTGCTCGCGCTGCTGGTTGATCTCGAACTGGTACAGGCGGATGTCAGCGATCTGGTCGGCCAGGTCACGGTCGAGCTTCAGGTGCGGCAGGGCCTGTTTCTGCTTGTAGAGGATCTTTGACAGCAGCAGGCTGCCCTTGAGCACGCTGATCTGCTCGTCCAGGGCCTGGTCGGCCTGGGTCAGGCTGTCGAGCTGCTGCTTGGTGCGCAGGTTCTGCTGGGTCAGCTCGTTAAGACGGTCGGTGCTCTTGAGCAGGTAGTCGGAAAGCTTGAGGTTGGCTGCGCTTTCGCTGGCCAGCAGGCTGCTGCCGCCAGCCTTCTGCGCTTCGATCGACTGCTGGGTGACGGTTTGCTGTGATTGGGCCAGACGTTTCTCATTGATCAGCGTCTGCAGGTCCTGGATTTCCTGTTCCAGGCGTGCGGTGCGTTCAATCAGCAGGTCGTGGCGGGCGTTGCCCAGGTCTTGCAGCAGGCCGTTGCCGGCCAGCTCCTGGCGGCGCAGCAGAGTCACGGCATTTAGCGAAGCCAGTTCGGCATTGAGCTGGTTACGCTGGTCGGCATTGATTGATTTGCCGCCATCCTTGCCGCTCTTGAGGATAGTGTTGATCTGCTGGCTGCGGGTCTGGTTGTTGCTGATCTCAGCCTGAGCGCGCTCGGGGCGGGTCTGCGAATTGATGATCAGGCTGTTGGCGTCGGACAGCGCTTTTTGCAGCTCGCCCTGCAGGGTGTTGCGTTCGCTGAGCATTTGTTCGAGTTGCGGCACGCTAAGGCTGGCGTAGCGCTGGGCCACCGGTTGTGGCTTGCTGGCCTTGAGCTTGGCCAGTTCTTTCTGGCTGTCGCTGGTCTCTTTGGGGGCGCCAGCCAGCTGTTGCTTGAGCGCGGCAAGCTTCTTCTCGCTGTCTTCCTTGTTGGCAAGCAGGCTCAGGGTTTGTTCGAGCACCTGCTGCAAGGCCTTCTGATCGGCCTCGGGCAGCTTGCGTTCGGCGATCTTGTCGAGGCTGTTCTGGATACTGGCAGCGCTCGGGGCTTCGGCCGCAGCAGCGGCGAACGGCAGGGACAGGCACAGCCCGAGCAGGGCTGTGCGAAGGTACACGCGCAGGGACATAGGCAGACTACTTGTGGATCATGCAGAAACGAAGTTTAGAGGAACAATCCTGGTCCGGGTCGCGTTCCTTCGGGGAATCTGACGCCCACTTTCTGGATCTTGTTCCCGTCCATGGTCGCCACGGTCCAGATCGTGCCGTGCCATTCGACCTGATCGCCCACTACTGGAGCGCCCCCGACCTTCTGTCGGATGAACTGCGCCAGCGGCATTTTTGCGTCCAGGCCGTCGAGTTTCAGGCCGTAAAGGGCTGCCACCGCGCCCAGTTCGGCATCGCCTTCGAGCACGAAGTCGCCGAAAAAGCGCAGGTCCAGGCCGCGTTGCGGGGCTTGGCTGAACAGTTTGCCCAGTGCTGGCAGGTTGTGTTCGTGGCCGATCACGCAAAGCATGTCGCCGACTTCGAGCACGGTACTGCCGGAGGGGTGCAATAGCTGTTCGCCACGGAACAGCGCGGCGATGCGGGTGCCCTCGGGCATCTTAAGTTCGCGCAGGGCGGCACCGATGCACCACTTTTCCGCACCCAGGCGATAGACGAACAACTCCCACTCGCTGGTGATGTGCACCTCGAGCGCAGACCGCGAGATCGGTGCCGGGTCCGGTGGTACCGTGACTTTCAGCAGTTTGGCCATCCACGGCAGGCTGGTGCCCTGCACCAGCAGCGATACCAGCACGATGAAGAACGCCAGGTTGAAGAACAGCTGCGCGTCAGGCAGCCCGGCCATCAGCGGAAACACCGCGAGGATGATGGGGACCGCGCCGCGCAGGCCGACCCAGGAAATGAAGGCTTTCTCGCGGCCATGGAAGGCCTTGAACGGCAGCAGTGCGGCAACCACCGACAGCGGCCGCGCGATCAGGATCATCCACAGCGCCAGGCCCAGTGCGGGCAGGGCGATCGGCAGCAGGTCATGTGGCGTGACCAGCAGCCCCAGCACCAGGAACATGCCGATCTGGGCGAGCCAGGCCATGCCGTCGAGCATGTGCAGGATGCCGTGGCGGCTGCGGATCGGCTTGTTGCCCAGCACCAGGCCGCACAGGTAAACGGCAAGGAAGCCGCTGCCGTGCAGGGCGTTGGTCAGCGAGAACACCGCCAGCCCGCCAGCGATGACCAGAATAGGGTACAGGCCACCGGCCAGGTTGATCCGGTTGACCAGTTGCAGCATTAGCCAGCCACCGCCCAGGCCCAGCAGGCCACCGATGCCGAACTCGCGCAGCAAGTGCCCCAGCAGGCTCCAGTGCAGCCCGGTCTGGCCGCTGGCGATCATGTCGATCAGGGTGACGGTGAGGAAGACGGCCATGGGGTCGTTGCTGCCCGATTCGATCTCCAGCGTGGCCGTGACCCGTTCGTTCAGGCCTTTGCCCCCGAGCAGCGAGAACACCGCTGCGGCGTCGGTGGAACCGACGATGGCGCCGATCAGCAGGCCCTGGATGAGGCTGAGGTCAAACAGCCAGGCCGCGACCAGGCCGGTGAGGGCAGTGGTGATCATCACGCCGATGGTGGCCAGCGACAATGCCGGCCACAAGGCCACGCGGAAGCTCGCTACCCGCGTGCGCAGGCCGCCGTCGAGCAGGATCACCGCCAGTGCCAGGTTGCCCACCAGGTAGGCGGTCGGGTAGTTGTTGAAGATGATGCCGCCACCGTCCACGCCTGCGAGCATGCCGACCGCGAGGATGATGACCAGGATTGGAATGCCAAGGCGCGACGACAGCGAGCTGACCAGGATACTTGCGCCCACCAGCAATGCGCCGATCAGGAACAGGCTGTTGATGGTGCTTGCATCCAAAGGCAGGTACTCCGGGATAACGCGGGGAAGAGGACTCGATAGCTTTGAAGAACTAGCAGGTCGCGTGCCAATCGATTCTAACCTGATGAATTGGCAGCATGTAAAGCGTTTCTGCAGATGTAGAAAAGGCACCGCGGTGGGTGCCTTTTCTTGTGTTGCCTATGCCGGCGATGAGGCCGGTGCAGGTCAGGCCTGCTTCACTTCACGCATTGGCTTGCCTTTTACCGGGGCGCCGTTGGCCACGTAGTACTTGGCAGTGCTGCGAGGCAGCGGCTTGCGGTTGCGGATCTTGTCCGAGATTTTCTCGGCGATCATGATCGTGGTGGCGTTGAGGTTGCCGGTGATGATGATCGGCATGATCGACGCATCCACCACACGCAGGCCCTGCATGCCGTGCACGCGGCCTTCGCCATCGACCACCGCCATGTCGTCGGTACCCATCTTGCACGAGCAGGACGGGTGGAAGGCGGTTTCGGCGTGCTCGCGGATGAACTTGTCCAGTTCTTCGTCCGTCTGCACGTGCGCGCCCGGGCTGATCTCGCGGCCACGGTACGGGTCCAGCGCTGGCTGGGCCATGATCTCGCGAGTCAGGCGGATACCGTCACGGAACTCCTGCCAGTCCTGCTCGGTGGCCATGTAGTTGAACAGGATGCTCGGGTGCTGGCGAGGGTCCTTGGACTTGACCTGGACGCGGCCACGGCTAGGCGAACGCATCGAGCCCATATGTGCCTGGAAACCGTGTTCCTTCACGCCGTTGGAACCGTTGTAGTTAATCGCGACAGGCAGGAAGTGGTACTGAATGTTCGGCCATTCGAACTCAGGGCGGGTACGGATGAAACCGCCTGCCTCGAACTGGTTGCTGGCGCCGATGCCGGTGCCGTTGAACAGCCACTCGGCACCGATGGCCGGCTGGTTCCACCACAGCAGCGACGGGTACAGCGACACCGGCTGGGTGCAGGCGTACTGCAGGTAAAGCTCGAGGTGATCCTGCAGGTTCTCACCGACGCCCGGCAGGTCGTGCACGACCGGGATGTCGAGGCTTTCCAGCAGGGCGCGCGGGCCCACGCCGGAGCGCTGCAGCAATTGCGGCGAGGCGATGGCGCCAGAGCTCACGATGACTTCCTTGCGGGCGCGGGCTTCGACGCGCTCTTCGCTGTCGCCGACCAGATAGGTCACGCCAACGGTGCGCTTGCCTTCGAACAGCACGCGGTCGCTCAGGGCATGGGTGACGATGGTCAGGTTCGGGCGCTTCTTGGCCTGGTCCAGGTAACCGCGGGCGGTGCTGGAGCGGCGGCCGTTCTTGGTCACCGAACGGTCCATCGGGCCGAAGCCTTCCTGCTGGTAGCCGTTCAGGTCTTCAGTGCGCGGGTAACCGGCCTGTACGCCGGCCTCGACCATGGCGTTGAACAGCGGGTTGTTGCCGGCTTTGGGCGTGGCAACGCTGAGCGGGCCTTCACCACCGTGGTAATCGTTGGGGCCGATGTCACGGGTTTCCGCCTTGCGGAAGTACGGCAGGCAGTCCAGGTAAGCCCAGTCTTCCAGCCCCGGCAGTTTTGCCCAGCCGTCGAAGTCCAGGGCGTTACCGCGGATGTAGCACATGCCGTTGATCAGCGAGGAACCACCCAGGCCCTTGCCGCGGCCACATTCCATGCGGCGGCCGTCCATGTGCGGCTCCGGGTCGGTCTCGTAGGCCCAGTTGTAGCGACGGCCTTGGAGCGGGAATGCCAGGGCGGCCGGCATCTGGGTGCGGAAGTCGAGGCGGTAGTCGGGGCCACCGGCTTCGAGCAGCAGGACGGTGACGCTGGCGTCTTCGGTCAGGCGAGTGGCCAGGGTGTTACCGGCCGAGCCGGCACCAACGATGATGTAATCGTATTCCATGGGCTTTCTCCTCGAAAGCAGCGGCAAGCTTCAAGCTACAAGCTGCAAAAAAACACAGCCGTGCGAAGCTCGCGAATGGATTAGGGCTGCAAGGGCCGGGGCGTGATGCACCCGGCACTTGCTTGCAGCTTGTTGCTCGCGGCTTGGAGCTGAGTTTCTCAGAAGACCGACGCGTAGCCGCCCAGTTCGACCTGGACCGACTTGATGCGAGTGTACTGCGCCAGCGAACTGATGCCGTTTTCACGGCCGACGCCCGACTGCTTGTAGCCACCGACCGGCATTTCGGCTGGCGATTCACCCCAGGCGTTGATCCAGCAGATGCCGGCTTCGAGCTTGTGGATGATGCGGTGGGCGCGGGTGATGTCGTTGGTGCACACGCCTGCGGCCAGGCCGTATTCGGTGTCGTTTGCGCGACGGATGACTTCTTCTTCGGTTTCGTAGGTGAGGATGCTCATCACCGGGCCGAAGATCTCTTCCTTGACGATGGTCATGTCGTCGGTGCAATCGGTGAACACGGTCGGGGCCACGAAGGCGCCCTTGGCGAAATCACCTTCGGTCAGACGCTCGCCGCCGCACAGTACGCGGGCACCTTCTTGCTTGCCCTTGGCGATGTAGCCCAGCACGCTTTCCATGTGCTGGAAGCTGACCAGCGGGCCGAAGTTGGTGTTTTCGTCTTCCGGGTTGCCGGCGCGGATACGGGCAACGCGCTCGGCGATCTTGGCTTCGAAGGCCGCTTTCATCTGGGCAGGGATGAACACGCGGGTGCCGTTGGTGCAGACCTGACCGGAGCTGTAGAAGTTGGCCATCATGGCGATGTCGGCGGCCTTGTCCAGGTCGGCGTCGGCGCAGATGATCAGCGGCGACTTGCCACCCAGCTCCATGGTGACTTCCTTGAGCGAGGAGCTCGAAGCGCTGGCCATGACTTTCTTGCCGGTGGTGGTGCCGCCGGTGAAGGAGACTTTCTCGATGCGCGGGTGTTCGGTCAGCCAGGTGCCGACTTCACGGCCGCTGCCGGTCAGCACGTTGA